>JAOZKQ010000329.1 GCA_029935275.1 Bacteroidales bacterium
ATTCTTCATACCCCATGATCGTACAAACATGACCGGCTGCTAAAAAGCCCTGAATTCTTGAGACTGGAGAAGATAGAATAGCCTCAATAGCAGGAGGGACCAATACATGGGAACTCAGGATAGCGTAGTTTTTAAGCCCTCTTCTTTTTGCTTCTACAACCGAAAGGGCATTGGCGGGTGCTGTGGTTTCAAAGCCAACTGCAAAAAACACTACCTTTTTACCAGGATTTTCCTCTGCAATTTTCACAGCATCAAGAGGGGAATAGACCATTCTTACATCCGCGCCTTCAGCTTTCATCTTCAAAAGGTCTTTTTCTGATCCCGGGACCCTTAGCATATCTCCAAATGAGGTCATGATAACATCTTTTCGGGAAGCTATTATAATTGCTTTATCAATTAATTCAAGGGAGGTGACACAAACAGGACATCCCGGTCCGTGAACCAGACTGATTTCCTCAGGAAGGAATTCTTCCAGGTTATACTTTAGTATAGAATGGGTTTGCCCTCCACAAATTTCCATAATAACCCATGGCCTGGTTACAGCTTTTTTTATCTCATCAGAAATTTTTCTGACAAGCTTAAGATCACGATATTCTTCAACGTATTTCAAAATATTGTACTTTCAATTATTTTAACAAATAAAATGAATGTTGCAGATATAAACTGGGTTTTCCCTCTAATGACATGGAATTTGCAGTAGTGTTATAACTTTCGAATAAGAAAGATCAATCTGGATTAACACAAATCTCAATGCAATCCACGATTGGTTTAAAGGTTCATCAGGTATCTTTTTTGTTATCTTCTTCATCCAGAAACTTTCCTAACTCATCAAAAGTTTCAAGGCTTAATCTTGCTTCATCCTCATCCAGTTTGTTCAAAGCCATTCCCGCATGTGCAATAACATAATCATTTATTCCTGCCTCAGGAAGCCATTGTACACAGATCTCTTTGATTACTCCCCCAAAACTAACTTTAGCCATCCTCAAATCGGGATTGCTTTCATCTATTGATATAATTTTACCAGGTACTGCCAGGCACATAATTTATTATTTATATTTATGATCTTAATTGATGATGCAAATATACGAAAAATGTAAAAAGTGAAATGAATAACAAATAATTAATGATTTAGTTCCGGTTTTTGTTTCACCTTTACTTCATTATGTTTTCTATCACTTGTTGCATCTGGCTAAATTGCCGTTCCATACTTGCCACCAGCTTAAATTGGGCTTTTGCCCGTTGTAGGTTGTGATGCTCGTGATGAATCTTAAAATAATTATCACCATCAATGTAATCGGTAATAAACCTGAGACCGATTATAAAGGTCATCATTTTGCCTGAAAAAGCCAGGTTATCAATTTCTACAGGTGTGAGAAATGATTTGGTCTCTTCAAGAAAGCCTTTTGAATAGGCCTCAAATAAATGAATATCCATTTCAACTTTTGAAAGGTCTTTTTCATCTTCGTTTGCTGTGTTGGTGGTAGTTCGTATAGAATCACCAAAATCATAATGAACATAGCCGGGCATCACTGTGTCAAGGTCAATAACACACAGGCGTTTATCATTTTCATCCAGGAGTACATTATTAAATTTTGTATCGTTATGGGTAATTCTTTGTGGGATTTTGCCAGCTTCACCTAAGCGCAGGATTTTGGTCATTTCGTCTGCCCTTTCTTCTACAAATTTAATCTCCGGCCCGGCAAGGGCAACACGCTTTTTGGGATCTTTTTTTACAGTTTGAAAGAAAGTTTCCAAACGCATATCCATGTTGTGGAAATTCAAAATGGTCTCAAATAGTGGTTCTCCCTCAAGGTCAGAGAGCAGGTATTGAAACCGTCCAAAAGCTTTCCCCCCTTCATATGCCTGGGCAGGAGTTTCAACCAGGTCGTAACTATGGTTATTATTGATAAAAATATAAATTCGCCAGTAATTGCCTTCATCATCTTTGTAATAGGGCTTTCCATCAATAGCAGGGATCAGGGTTAGTGTTTCCCTGTCAGGGTTTGCCCCGGGAGTTTGTTCCAGTTTCTTCCTGAGATGGGAAGTTACCCTAAGAATATTATCCTGTAGCTTGGGAACATTTTTAAAAATATGATGATTGATGCGTTGAAAGATATAATCTGCATTGTCAGTCTCTTTTGTGATAACCAGGAATGTGTCGTTAATATGGCCGGATCCATAAGGTTCACCACTTTTAAAACTTCCCTTTACCTGGAAATTGAAAAAAATATTTTCTAAATTGTAGCTCATAGTATGTTATTTTAAAAATTCCGGATCTTCCCATTTTTTAGAAGATCCGGAATTTAAAATGTTCAATAAAATAGTATTAATCAGCACGCAGTTTTCCAAAGTACTTAAACATGAAAAAAGTACCAACAGCGGCAACTCCTAAAAGGATAAAACCTTGTCCTGCTTTATCAAAAACAAAGCTTCCAATGGAAAACAGACTTGAATAAATAACGATAATGCCAATAAATACAAGTAAAATCTGAATAGGCATTTCCCAGTCAAGTCCCCTGTCCTTCAGGTCAACAGGATCATTGTCATCAATGGCTTCCTGAACAACTTTTTTCCATCCTGGTCCACCCGGTCTTGTTAAACGATAGAAACTTCTCAGTGTCTCAGTTGTTTCCGGCTTTGTTACATATGCAGTTACAATCCAGGTTACAGTGGTAACAAAAACTGCCAGTAAAAGTTTAACAGGGAATACTGTTCCTGACAAAGCTTTCTCACCCATTTCAGCATAATCTGCAGGAAATGGATAGATGCCGGCGACTGCATTTGCGAGCCAAAGGTCATTAATAAAGAAAACAAGAATGACTGCATTTACGGTAGCCATGATCATTGCAATAATCTCCGTCCATGCGTTGATCCTCCACCAGAACCAGCGTAAAAGGTAGATCAATCCTGAACCAGCACCACTGAGCAGAAGGATATTAAATGCCTGGGTGGCATCCTCGAGAAAAAACAAGGATAGTAATCCGGCGAATATCATTAAAACTACAGTGGAAATACGTCCCATTTTTACATATTCTTTTTCAGAAGCATCCGACTTGATAAACCTTCTGTAAAAATCATTTACCACATAAGACGAACCCCAGTTCAAATGGGTACCGATAGTGGACATATAAGCTGCAATGATAGAGGCAACTACCAGACCCAGCCATCCGGGACCAATTTTTGAAAGCATTGCTGGATAAGCAACATCGTCTTTTAAATATTCCTCAGTTAAGGCGGGAAAATCAGAATGAATGCTTGCGAGATCAGGGTAAACAACCAGTGAAGCAAGGGCAACTATTATCCATGGCCATGGCCTTAAAGCATAGTGTGCAAAATTAAAAAGCAAAGTTGCACCAATAGCATTTTTCTCGTCTTTAGCAGCAAGCATTCGCTGGGCAATATAACCACCACCTCCGGGCTCTGCCCCTGGGTACCACACAGCCCACCATTGAACTGCAATAGGAATGATCAGAAGGGGAATTAACACAGAGGGGTCCCCAAAATCAGGAACAATGGATAATTTATCCTGTATAT
>JAOZKQ010000330.1 GCA_029935275.1 Bacteroidales bacterium
TTCGTAGAATTTTACGTAGAGCAATCAGATATGCTTATTCATTTCTTGATCAAGATGAAGCTTTTATATTCAAACTAGTACCTGTTTTATCTGAAAACATGGGAGAAGCTTACCCTGAGTTAACTGCCCAAAAAGAACTTATTGAAAAAGTAATCAGGGAAGAAGAAACTACTTTTCTTAAAACACTGGAGACAGGCATTAAAATGCTGGAAAATCTGGTTTTAGTTACAAAGAAACAAAAAGGAGCCATCATAAACGGAAAAGATGCCTTTGTCTTGTATGATACATACGGTTTCCCAATTGACCTTACAGAACTCATCGCCTCAGAGAATGAACTATCTGTTGATATAGAGGGATTCAAACAAGCTATGGAAATTCAGAAATCCCGTTCCAGAAATGACGGAAAACTGGAAATGGAAGACTGGATAGAACTGAATAATTCGAGCACTGAAAATTTTGTTGGATATGATTTTACTGATGCGAATATTAAAATAGCAAAATACCGTAAAATAAAACAAAAAGGGAAGAACTTATACCAGTTGGTATTTGATAAAACTCCTTTTTACCCGGAAAGCGGAGGACAGGTAGGCGATACAGGTTACATCATTTCAGACTCAGAAAAAATTGAGATTCTGGATACCCAAAAAGAGAATGAGTTAATTATTCATATATCAAAATCAATTCCTAAAAACACTAAGGCCACTTTCAAAGCCGGGGTTAATAAAAGAAAAAGAGAGAATACTGAGAGCAACCACTCTGCAACCCACCTATTACACAAGGCCTTAAGAAATATATTAGGGAAACATGTTGAACAAAAGGGATCTCTGGTTAACCCGGATTATATCCGGTTTGATTTTAGCCATTTTCAAAAGTTAAGTACTGAGGAACTTGAGAATATTGAGCAACAGGTTAATGCAGATATTCGCAAAAACTACCAACTTGAAGAAAATCGCTCCATCCCCTATGATGAAGCAATAAAATCAGGCGCAATTGCCCTTTTTGGTGAAAAATACTCAAATAAGGTACGAACCATAAAATTTGGTGATTCTATTGAACTCTGCGGTGGCACCCATGCAAAAAGTACTGGGCAGATTGGCCTTTTTAAAATATTATCTGAAGCATCTGTTGCTGCCGGAATCAGACGTATTGAGGCAATAACAGGCGAAGCAATGGAAAAATATTGCAGGGGACAGCAAAAAACCATTGACACAATTGGCAAATTAGTAAAATCATCAGTAAATATTGAAAAAACCATTAAGACACTGGTTGAAGAAAACAATATTTTAAAGCAGAAGGTAGAGCATTTTGAAAAGGAAAAAATAAAAACACTAAAAAAGGAATTACTAAAGAATGACCTGGAAGAAAAGAAAGGTTTTTCTATAATAGTTAAAAAAGTTGATGTTAATTCCCCATCTGAGCTAAAGGACCTTGCATTTCAACTCCGAAATCAGGGAAACAACCTGATATGTACTTTGGGTGCTGAGATCGGAGGAAAAGCACATCTGGTAATAATGATTTCTGACAATCTTATTGAGACACATAAACTTAACGCCGGAGAAGTTATAAGAAGAATCTCAAGCCACATACAGGGTGGCGGTGGCGGACAAGCATTTTTAGCAACAGCAGGAGGAAGAAACCCGGCAGGAATACCAGATGCTTTGAAATTGGCAAAAAAGTACATTACTGAAATAATAACACTTTAAAATAAGAAATGCTTTTAAACAACTCAAAAGTATTCTTCTTAATAAGTTTCTTATTATTAACGACTAACACCACGACCATGGCAGGTGATAAATTTCTGTTTTTGTATTTTAGGCATAGCTGCCAATAAACTTATAAGATGATCACCAGAACTTTTGAGATACCCGCATATTGCCTTAGAAATCAGCCCAGGGATGACATCTTTGCTTCTAAGAGCAATGGGGAATGGGAAAAAGTTTCTACTTTGGAATACGTTAAGAAATCACGTCTTATTGCCTTGGGTTTACTTTCACTAGGGCTGAAAAAAAATGATAAAATTGCAACTATTTGCAGCAACAACAGACATGAATGGAATTTTATTGACATGGGTTCAAGTATGGCCGGACTAATTCATGTACCTGTTTATCCAACACTTAGCAATGAAGAATTCAAATTCATATTCAATCAGGCAAAAATAAAATATATTTTCATCTCAGATGAGAAGATCTTCAAAATAATATCACCTATTCTTAAAGAAACCCCCTCTGTTGTCAGTGTATTTAGCATATTGGGACCGGTTAAGGGAACCAGTAGCCTGGAGAAGATCCTTGACCTGGGATTAAAGAATGAAAATAATTTAAAAGAAGAATTACTATTAATTCAGCAAAATATACGTCCTGAAAACCCAGTTACCCTTATATATTCTTCGGGTACAACAGGAGCCCCTAAAGGAGTGCTTCTTTCACATAACAACCTATGTAGCAGCATACTGGCAACATCAAAACTACATTCATTAAAATATGGTGAAAAGTACCTAAGCTTTCTTCCATTAAGTCATATTTATGAAAGAATCACGAATTATCAGTTTCAATACTCAGGACTCCGTATCTATTATGCAGAGAATTTCTTAAAGATACAGGAAAATATCATTGAAACCAGGCCAAATGCAATTACTACTGTTCCCAGAATTCTGGAAAAACTCCAAAATCAGTTTATTCTTCATGGAGAAGAGCTCAATGGATGGAAGAAGAAAATTTTCCAGTATTCAATTGATCTGGTTAAACATTATCCTGATGATCATAAAAAAACCTTACTTTTCCGTATTAAAAACCATATTGCTGATCTTTTTGTTTTTAAGAAATTCCGTAAGCAAATGGGTGATAATATAAAGTTTATAGGTTGTGGAGGAGCCAAACTTAATCCCCGGGTAGAAAGATTTCTATGGACTGCCGGCCTCCCGGTTTTTCAAGGCTATGGCCTAACTGAGACCTCTCCCCTTATCTCATTAAATACAATCCCTCTTCACAATAGCAGGATTGGTTCCATAGGTCCAATAATACCAGGTGTTAAAGTTAAAATTGCAAAAGATGGAGAGATTCTTTGTAAAGGCCCTAATGTTATGCTCGGCTATTATAAGGATGAAGAGAGTACCCGACAAGTGATCAGTGCCAAAGGATGGTTCCATACAGGTGATAAAGGATATTTATCAACAAAAGGTTTTCTATATATAACCGGCAGAAAAAAAGAGATCTTTAAAACTTCTTATGGGAAATATGTTGCTCCTCAGCATATAGAAAGTCGTTTCAGGGAGTCATTGCTAATTATACATATTATGGTTGTTGGAGAAGGACGGCAATTTACCGGTGCACTGATACTGCCAAATTTTGAATTACTTTATAAATGGATCAAGTCAATTTATAAAACCAGGGAATTTAACAAAGAAGAACTTATTAATCTGCCACAAATCCAAAACCTGCTGAAAATAGAAATAAATCAAATCAACAAATCACTGAATAATTTTGAGCAAATAAAAAATTACCATTTCATTTGTGATGATTGGTCAGTAAGTAC
>JAOZKQ010000331.1 GCA_029935275.1 Bacteroidales bacterium
GAAAACACAGCATTGGAGGGATTGGTATGTATTTCAACAAAACTTAAAGTTGCCAGGTCTCCCTACAGTAAAGAATTAAAATATTTAATTCTGGAAACAGACCCAACACCAGGATATTATTCAAAAGGAAATTTTCCCGAAAATAAAAAACGTGTTCTTGACCATCATTTTTATTTAGTGGCTAAGAATCCAGTTAATTGTTTCCAGGATGTAATTTTAAGATATTCCGCAGAACTAAATGCCAGATCAGAATTATCTGTACATGTTTTTCCGGGCCAGATGACTTTTCTTAATAAGGATTTTCAATGCATAAGGATACGGACTTCAGATATAGATAAAATGCCGGAACTAATTAATGATCTTAAAACCCACGGAATAAGTTTTCTAAAAGATAGAAAGGTAAACCCTTTTGTAAGTTCTATTCAATATAAATACTATATTGAATTTGAAGAAATACATGAAGGTATTTATAAGAACAGGCTTAAGTCTAACCGGTTTTTTATCAGGATGCCTGGTTTTATTGATTTTGAAACCTTCTCAAACATTATTCAAAAGGTAAAAGACAATTGCAATTTTCATCTGTTTGATGCCTCTCATGCTTCCATTTATTATAGAAATAGTGTAATTGATTTTGTAAGGATATATTCCCGACATTGTGATGAAAAAAGACTTCCTGAATTTAAAGAGAAACTGGAGCAGGAATATTCTAAACTAATTAAAGATTGATTGGGGCAAAATATCTGGGTTGGAGAATAAATCATTGTGGGCAAGATAAATAGGATGTTACATCTACTGTACTTAATGGAAAGCTGGAATAATGGAAGGATGGAAAGTTAACTTTTTGGGTTCCTCCATTCCCTGCCTGTCTCTGTACGAATGGTTCATCTGGGCGGGTGGGCATTGGTTTGCCGCAAAACATTGGAAGTGTTGGAGGCCTTGCTTATAGAAGAAAAAAAACAAATCATGAATAAATTACAATTTACCGTTTCAGATGAGTGTATTGCTTGTAAAGCATGTGTTGAAATAGCAGATGCTAACTTTGATATGAACGATTCCAATATCGCTTATCTAAAGAAGCAACCAGAAAATAGCGAAGAGGAAACAATATGCCGGGAAGCACTGGAAGCATGTCCGGTAGATGCTATTTCTGTAGTTGAAAGTATCCATAATACATCTGAAATTGAGCCTGTCTTATCAAATGCAATAATTAAAACAACATTAGATACTTATCCACAACTTAAACCGGTTTTAGTAAAGTTATCACCTAGATTTAAGAAATTGCAAAATCCTGCAATGTATAATACAATTGCAAAATTTGCCACTTTTAAGGATGCTGCACGCTTAACAGGCTTATCGGTTTGTGAGATTCTTCATACCATAAATAAAACATTAGGAATTGAAGATAAGCTAATTGAGAAAATGCCAGATTGTATTTCATTACATAAAGAAGAAACAGAATTCTCAGGGGAACCTATTAGCTGGGAAGAAGCGAAGGAACGATATATTTATAATGTTGAGGTTATTAGCGAAATAATTGAAAAGGTATCAGGGCTGAAACCACAGGAGAATATGGTGATAATTTCAGTTGAGAAACCCAATGCTTTGCTTAAAACTATAATAGGCCTGGGTTTTAATTTTAATATTGAAAAAAACAGGGAATACAGGGTTTCGATCTTTAATCCAAAGCTCCCGGAAAAAGATATTGATTGGAAAGAACGAAAAGATGATTTTGAAATAATGGATGTCAGGGCAATGCAAACTGACCCCTTTGATATCATTATTAAACGCTCATATGAAATTGATGAAGATAGTGGGTTTATCTTAATACAAAGGTTTGAACCCGCTCCAATGATTAACATGCTTCATGAAATGGGGTATGAAAGCATAACGGAACAAAAAGGTCCGGGCGAAATTTGGGTATATTTTCATAAAATGAAATCTTCTGTTAAACCTGACAGTCATGATGAGAATAAGCCATCCCTGGTTATTCAATCTGCCACTCCGGTTGCCTATCCGGTAATGATGCGGCTCCTTCAATCGGAAAAAATCCGTAAGGCAATTAATATTAAAGAATTGAAAGTTTGGGAAGAAACAGAAAAACATTTAAGCTGGATAGTTAATGGTAAAGCAGATATAAGTTTTTCCGCATTGATTACTTCCGCAAAATTAAAAGACAGCGACATAAAAATCCCTGCAATGTTTGTTTGGGATAATTTCTATATACTCACACGAGGGTACAAAGCCTCAGGCCTCGAAGATATCAAAGGCAAAGAAATACATACGCCTCTTTTTGAAGAAGCCCCTCCTGCTAAAATAACCAGATATCTGATTAAAGCAAAAGGGCTTGATGTTAATGATTATCATTTTGTCTATGGACAACCATTTGGAAGACCGGAGAAGATTTTCATGGATTTTATCAGAGGAGATGCCCAAACAGTAATATTACGTGAGCCAGAAGCCAGCTATGCTATAAAAACAATGGAGAAAATCGGGGAGGATATATCCATAATCTCTTACAATAAAATCTGGAATGATCTAAATAAAGACTTTGGAAGTTTCCCCAATGCAGGAATCGTTTTAAAAGGTGAATTTGTAAGAAAATATCCCGAATTAACACAAACCTTTCTCAATGAATTAAAAGAAGCTATTAATTGGGTCAATGAGCACAAAAGGGATTCCGCAAAACTATCTTTTGATATGATGAGGCAGCCAGTTGAAAACATTGAACTTTTCCTTAACCGAGTTAAGTTTGAATATGTTGACGGAGACAGATTGATCAATAAGGTAACTGAATATTTTAACATTCTTATTGCTGAAGGGATTGTAGATACTAAAATTGATAAGAAGTTCTTAGATATTTTCAAAATTAATGTTTAGCCTTGATACAAATAAAAAAATTCTAATATATGAAACTTTCTGTTTTAACTGAGAATACGGCTTCTGCATATTTTACAGCAGAATTTGGCTTATCCTATTATATTGAGCAGGATGGAAAAAATATTTTGTTCGATACGGGGCCTACAGATGTCTTTTTAAATAATGCCAAAAAACTTGATATTGACCTTAATAAAACTGACCTGGTTGTGCTTAGTCATGGGCACTGGGATCATGGCAATGGGCTGAAATACCTGAATGATAAAAAACTACTCTGTCATCCTAAGGCCTTCAAAAAGCGCTACCATAAACTAGACTATTCATATATCGGACTGGAATTAAGTTATGAAGAAATTAAACAAAAATTTAACTTAATAACATCCTCAGAACCATATCGCATAACAGAGAATATATGGTTCCTGGGAGAAATCCCCAGGTTAAATGATTTCGAATCCCGGACAACTTCCTTTATTGATGATAACAATGAAGCGGATTTTGTTCCGGATGATTCGGCACTGGCCATCATTGATAAGGACGGGTTAATTGTAATAACGGGCTGTTCACATGCCGGAATTTGCAATATTATTGAATATGCCAAAGAAACCACAGGTGTAAAAAATGTAAAAACTGTGATGGGTGGTTTTCACCTGAAA
>JAOZKQ010000332.1 GCA_029935275.1 Bacteroidales bacterium
CGATCTGGTCAGATCTTCCTGATTCTACAACTCCCCTCATTACATCAAATGTCTGGTATCTGTTGAAGGGGGCCATTTTAATGGCTATAATATTTTCAATCCGGGCAAATTCCCGCCAAAAGTCAACATCCAGTTTTCTTCCCCCAACGGCAGGTTGAAGATAGAAACCAATTACAGGAATAATCTCAGCCACTGCACGACAATGCGCTAAAATTGTATCATTGGCTTCTCCCTTAAATGCTGCAAGGCTCAATAGCACAGCATGAAAACCATTTTCTAATGCTATCTGTGCCTCTTTTGTAGCCTGGTCTGTTTTACCTATTGCCCCGGCTATCCGGATAACCGGTTTACCTCCTTTTCCGGCAAAGGCATCAAATTCCTCCTTTGCAATTTCCAGTACCGGCTTAAACAAATCTATTTGTGGGGAACGAATAGCAAATTGCGTGGTATGAACGCCAACGGCAATCCCTCCACTACCTGCATCAAGGTAGTAACGCATTAAAGCACGCTGACGACGCTCATCCAGTTTTCGCTTGCTATTTAAAGCCAAAGGCAGGGCAGGTATAACAAGCCCCTTGTGCAAGGCAGTTAGAATATCTTTTTGAATTTCACTATATCTCATATTATTCTAATTTATAAATGTCTAATAATCAATTTATTATCAAAGGAATAACCCTGTTAATTTCTTACACAACGAACAGATTTCCCTTTCCACTTATAGTAGCCGCTCCTGTATGCATTGCTGACATAGTGGCTCAAGTACCGGAACCAAGCACTCTCTACACTTGCTTCAGTAGAACTCCACCAAGTACCAGTTTGCCCAATGCCAACGAATCCACCAGTTAGGTAACGGTTACCACCTGGAAGGGCTGTAAAGCCACTTTCGTTAGTGGCTCCAGCGTTTGGACTAGACCAGTGTGTTGTGTCGATTTCTTTAAGTTTTCCACCCGCTACAATTGGCCCACCTAAATAATCAATTAGTGTTGTCCATTCGGAATCAGTGGGTACATGCCAGTCGGTCGGGCATAATTTTTCAATATTGACTGTGTACCAATTGTATAAAGCACCGTAAGTATCTTTATAACTTGCTTCATCATTGTTGTACCAGCAATAGCCAGGGGTTCTTAAATGCTCCCATTCCATATTGTTTGTAACTAATTGTATGGATGTGCCATCATTTAACTTTATAGTTTTTAGGTTTTCTGCCATCCACACTTGGTTACCAATCTGAACGGTCTCATAAACATTTCCTTCATAATCAGTAATAGCTCCAAACCATGTTTTAATACAAACTTCATTTCCATAAGCTGTCCCGATAATGTTTGTTGCATATGCGCGTATATAATATGTTGTATTTTGAATTAAATTAGTTATTGAACTGATAAAGCTACCTGTTCCGCCACTATCAGTTGTTTTACTATCTGATGTAGTAGGATTGGAAGAAGTACTCCAGCATACTCCTCTAATAGTTATTATTGCTCCTCCATCATCTGTTACCATCCCTCCACATTGAGCTGTTGTATTAGTTATATAAGTCACTTTATTTGTTGAAACTGATGGTTTCTTTTCCTTTTTACAACTATTAAGTAGTATAATAACAGTGCAAATTATTAGTGGTATGGATATTGTATATAATCGAATTTTCAGCATTTATTATATGTTTGCTAACACATGAGTATGTTTAAAAAAACATGTCTGCAATCTGGTAAGCTAAAATTTGCAAATTATAAATATATGAGTTTCTCATACTTTTCAATATTTTATAATAACTTAATATTCAGCGACTATCTTCATGCTATCTAAATATAACATAGAGTCCATTTACTCCAAACTCTAGCTCACTTTAGGCCCTTTTTAGTTATAACTAATACTTACCATCCCTGACTTCATAATGTGTGGGCTTGCCCAATAATTTTTTATCATCACTTATCCAGGAAGCGATCCACTTAATTACCTGGCTTATGGGCATTTTAGGACGACCAAAAATACTATATGCCAGATCAGAATTACTTAGCAATGCCGTTTTGGTTTCTTCATTTATAAATTTTGGTTTAATGCCAAAAAGTTTGCCAAAATCATCTGCCACCTGATGAACGGAAAGGATTTCAGGACCTGTAATATTAAGTAGTTTGGCCGGACTTTCACAATGTTCAAGTGATCGAAGGACCACATCATTAACATCAGCCTGCCAGATTACATTAAAATAACCCATAGCTAAATCTATTTCCTGGTTGTTTTTAACCTTTGTGGCAATGTCAACTAAAACACCGTACCTTAACTCAACTGAATAATTCAGGCGAATAAGTGCAACCTGTGTTTTATTCTGAATACTTCCAAACTCAAACATTCTTTCCCTGCCAAGGCATGATTGAGCATATTCTCCAACAGGTTCAGGACTATCAGTCTCTAAGGACCCTCCTGATTCAACTGAAACCAGCTGATAAACACATCCCGTGGAAAAGGCTACAATTTTTGAGTTTTTGAATTTCCCTACAACTAAAGCCGGAAGATAAGAGTTAACAGCCCAGGTTAAGGAGAGATTATCCAAAGAACCGAACTTCATCCCCGCCAGGAAGAAAACATTTTTTACTTCCGGCAAACTATTTATAAACTCCGTATTCAACAGATCACCATGTATAGTTTCTATTCCTAAACTTTCAATCTTTTTTTGTTGTTCATCTGATTCAAACAAAGACACTCCATAAAATTTCTTTGATACCCCGGCTTCATCACATGCACGTATTGCAGTACGGGCTAAAGATGGCCCGATTTTTCCGGCAACACCTAAAAACATGATGTCCCCATCAATCCGTGCGAACATTTCAACCGCTTCAGCAGAAGGCTTTGACAACAGATCTTCTAACTGTTCCTCATTCACTATTTTTTCCAGATAATCCATCATTTTTTTTCTCTAGTTTTTAAAATTATTTTTTTGTAAATATTTACAGCTTGATTAATGTTTTGAATATAGCAAAATTCATCTGTTTGATGGGCCATTTCGGGTTGCCCTGGTCCCAGGATAATAGTAGGAGCCCCATTGTACAGGGATTGCAATACTGATCCGTCTGTCATATAAGGTAATGACTTTGGAGAAACTCCCCTTACTCCTTCTTCCTTACAAATAGCATACACCTTCTGTACAATTGGATCAGCTTCATTCGTCCTGACAGGCTTGAGATCAACCAGTATTTCAAGTTTAATATCATCCCCAAAGTCTTTATTAAGCTTCTCTATAACTTTTTTATGTGCAACTTTGCCGGTTGATCGTATATCAATTGTAAATTCTGCATGGTCGGGAACAGAGTTAATATTCATTCCACCATTCATTTTACCCACATTTACCGTTGGAAAACCAAGTAATGAATCCTTTTCAACACCGAAACTAAATTTTTCAATTATTCTTATAGCCCGGGCTGCTTTATAGATAGCATTTTCCCCAAGTTCGGGCATAGATGAGTGAGCTGTTATTCCAGTGGCAAAGGCATTCAAATACAAAGCCCCTTTATGGCCAATTGCAGG
>JAOZKQ010000333.1 GCA_029935275.1 Bacteroidales bacterium
TCCGCTGGCTACAGAATAAACAGGGGCAGGTTCTCCATTTTCATCCTGCAACAGATAACATTTAAAACCATGGATAATTCCGGGTTTTCCTAATTTCATGGTAGCTGCGTGCTCACCAGGTTCAAGGGACCTTCCGGATGGTTCAATTCCGTAAAGTTCACATTCGTCATCATCCAGAAAAGCGGAAAAGATACCCATGGCATTACTGCCGCCACCAACACAGGCAACCACTTTATCAGGCAATTCACCGGTCATTTCATAAAACTGCTCCCTTGCTTCAATTCCTACAACCCTCTGAAAATCACGTACCATCATTGGGAATGGGTGGGGTCCTACAACAGAACCAATACAATACAATGCTGTAACAGGGTCTGCCACATAAGCATTAAAAGCTGAGTCAACTGCTTCCTTCAGGGTTTTCAGGCCTTCAGAAACAGGAATAACTTTAGCGCCAAGGATTTCCATCCTTACTACATTAGGATGTTCCTTGACAATATCCACTTCTCCCATATGAATTTCACATTCCAGTCCGAAATAGGCTGCTGCTGTTGCCAGGGCTACTCCATGCTGACCGGCGCCGGTTTCTGCAATCAGTTTCTTTTTTCCAAGTTGCTTTGCCAGGAGGGCTTCCCCCATACAGTGGTTCAGTTTATGTGCTCCGGTATGGTTTAAATCTTCCCGCTTCATATAAATTCTTCCGCCGTATTTGTTTGAAAGCCTGTCGCAAAAATATACTGGAGTTGGCCTACCCTGATAGTGCTTACGAATACTTCTGAGCTCGGAAATGAAATTGTGTGATTTACTGATTGAAAAATACGCCTTACTTATATTTTCCATTTCTGTTTCAAGTACAGGAGGTAAAAATGCCCCACCATACTCTTCAAAAAATCCTTTTTCATTAGGATATTTCTTAAAATAATTTTCTGCCATAATGTTCCTGAGTTTTTATTAAAGAGGGGTAAAATTAGAAATAATTCTTGGTAAATAAAAAAATGATTAAATAATGTGGTAATACACGGGGAAAGATAGTGCTAAATCAAGCTTCAGGTTTGAGTCAGGAGCTTTGGATAAATTGTATAAGAGATATTGTGGGAAATGTTTTACTTTCTAAAATACCCCGGAGCTCGGTCGAGAGCTCTATGAAACTTTCATGTATTTACATTGCATTTTAAAATATGGCTAAATATTTACTTAAGGAATAAAAGATAAAATATTATCTTTGTATATATGACAAAAGAAGGTATAGGAATGATTAAGATAATAAATGCTTCAAAAAAAACTTTTTCGGATTTAGAACTTTTTTTATTTGTTTCAGGAATATTTGAAGATTCCAGACAACCTGCAGATTGGAGTTTTTACTGGGATAAAATAACCATGTTTTCAGTTAAAGTTTTCAGAAAAGGATTTTATTTTTATGCAATAGGATTTCTTCTTTTATTGATACTTTTACCGTCTGTTAATGCGCAAAAAAATACTTTAGAGTATAATTCATTACTAGATCAACTCACCATTCCATCTAATGCTCAAAGCAAAAGGTCTTCAAGTACAGATTCAGATTTTAATGGGAACGGTGATTCAAAAGAAATTTTGCCGGGTGAAACACTTATATTAGCAGACCTGGAGGGTCCGGGAATTATTAAGCATATTTGGAATACATCCGCTTCACTGAACCCGTTTTCAGCCCGTGCTTTAGTATTAAGGATTTATTGGGATAATGCAGATAAACCCAGTGTTGAAGTCCCTTTAGGAGATTTTTTTGGAATTGGTCATGGTGCAAAAAAGGATTTTCAATCCTTTCCTGTGAGCGTTTCTTCGTATGGTCGATCCCGCACTTGTTTTTGGAGAATGCCTTTTAAAAAGCATGCTAAAATCACATTGTCAAATGAGATGTATGGTTTTGGACCTGTTGCTTTTTATTATTATGTTGACTGGGAAAAAGTTGAATCACTTCCGGATGATATTCTCTATTTTCATGCAAGATACCATCAACAGACTCCTGCAAAACCGGGTGATCATGTTATTCTAAATACTACCGGCAGGGGGAACTATATTGGAACTGTTTATTCAGTTTATCAGGTAAAATCAGGTTGGTTTGGAGAAGGAGATGATAGGTTCTATATTGATGGAGAGAAAACTCCTTCTATACAGGGGACAGGAACAGAAGACTATTTCGGAGACGCCTGGGGATTCCGGGAGTTTGCCGGTTCATTTCAGGGAGTTTCTTTATATGAAGGAGCTTTAGCCGGGGATCGTGTAACTGCATATAGATGGCACATTCCGGATCCTATTCGCTTTCATAAATCCTTAAAATTTTCGATAGAACATCGTGGGAGCATTTTTGATGAACAGGGAAAACAACTATCAAGCTCGGGTGAACGTGCTGACTGGATAAGCTCAGTGGCATTTTGGTATCAGACTCCAATAGTCTTTTCGGCCATTAGTTTACCACCAGCGAAAGAAAGAATTCCTCCCTACCAAATACTGATTGCTTCAACTTTGAAAATTAAGGCTACACCTGATAAATATGAGAAAGAAATTATAAATGTTCGTTTTAAACCGGAAATTTCTGATGGGGAAATTGAATTTGAATTTGACATTGAAAAATCGGGAAGGTATAAATTCTCAGCAGTTCTTGTTGATGAAATTTGGGGGGGCAGGTATCAGCCATTTATTGATAATATATCCGCCGGACCAGTATTAGATATGCTAAGTAAAGAAGGTAACTGGAAAGAATATGTTTTTGGCGTATTCAAACTGGAGCAAGGCAAGCATAAATTCAAATTGCAAGGAAAAGGAGCTTCGCCATATATGAGGCCATCCCGCCCCTCCAAATTCACTATAGGAGTTAGTACTTTAATACTATTACGCCTGGAAGATTTGTAAGAAAGCTTAGAGATGCTTATTCCTTAGTTGGCTATTATATCATCTAAGAACTAAGAAATTTGAGATTTTTTGTTTTTTGTAAAAAACTTGATTTATTTCTGATCTCTTATTATAGTTCTCCGGGTTTAATTCTAAAGATTTACAAAATTGTATTCAATAATTCCATTATTTATTATTAACTGCAAATACCCTGAGTTGCTAAGACCATCTTTTAATGCATCCATTACTATATAAGTGGTGTTTCCAAATAATTCAACATCATGTTCATGATCATGTCCTGTAACTACCATGTTCACCTGATATTTTGTGAATAGATCCATTAGAATCTGTAATTCTTCAACAAGAGGGTTAGTACTTGATGTATGTCGGAAACGAAAAAAATTATTATGGGTAAATACAATGCAATGACGATAATCGGAGCGCAAGGTTTGTAACTTATTTTCCAGCCAGTCAAGTTGTTTATTGCCAAGTGTGCCTCCTCCGGTATCAAGGCAGATAAATAAATCAGTGGCCTCATTTGTTTTTATAGTAAAGATGTAAGTGGATGAGCCAAAGCGTGAATAGAACTGTGTCCAACCATTAAAATACAGGTCGTGATTTCCTATAATAGGAAATGAGGGTAATGAATCCT
>JAOZKQ010000334.1 GCA_029935275.1 Bacteroidales bacterium
CTAAAGGGCACTTCTAAAATATTACTTTAATTTCAAATTTTACCGGACATCCACCGTATCTGCTATTTCAGTTTCTTTTATTACTTGTAAACTGTCTTTTACAGATGTCCATTCTTCCAGCCCTTCCTCAGTCATGTACCAGGTTTTATTAATCATATCAAAATCCCAGGTACTGGAAATATTAGGGATATGATGTATAATTCCGGCCATTTCTTCATTTAGATATACAGCATAGCCTTCAGGAAGCATTAATGTTATACTAACAGAAGGGTCTCTCCACCTTTGACCTTCTGCAAGATTAAAATAGGTATCCAGTACAATTAAAGAATCCCTTTGACTCCAATAATACTCGAGATCCCTGGCGTGCCCCCATGCTTTCTTGGAGTTGCGCCCGCGGGACCTTTTCCGGATCTCGAGTTTTAGCTCCCCCGATTCACTCTTTTCTATGGTGAATGTGGGTTTTCCGTAAATAGTACCGGTTTCCGAATCCCTGTAGATACCACCGTTGTTAATTTCAAAATTAATAAAATCTGCATTTTCTGCGTTGGCAGGGAGCTCTCCGGTTTTTAGTATTAGAATGTTGGAAGTGAAAGGCTCTAGTTTATAGGTATTGGTAAGCCGGGCAGTCTTGGAGTAGTGGAAGCCTTCAAAAGTACCAATTGTGATTAATCCTGCCAGTGATATAAGCCAGAATATCAAAGCAAAAACACCTACCATTTTATCATTTACTTTAAAACGAAAAATTAATTTAATTCCACCATAAATCAGCCCAATTAATGGGATAATAATAACCAGGATCATTGCAACCATAACGAAAGGAACATATTTAGGATCAGTGAATATTGGAAGGATATGTGGCAGATAGAATCCTGGAATATCCAGTACATCCCTGAAGAACAGGGAATTACCAAAGAGTAAAATGCCAACAAAACTAAGTAAAGTAACAAATCCGGCAATGATGAATGATCCACCAATAATGAAAAGGATAATTTTTAAAAAGATAAGTATAATATGCCCTATAGCTCTGAAAAAATTTCCGATAACCTGACCGGTTTTATTAGTGATCTCAGCAACTTTTGGAGAATTTAAATTCTTTTTAACCTGCTCATATTCCTGCATGATCGATCTTTCAATATTTTTAATATTGACATTTTCCCCTTTCATTTCCAGTTTTTGTGATGGAGTAACTGCTTTAGGAAGAACTATCCATAATATAAGATAGACAAGGCCAAGTCCGTAAGCAAGAAGGGAGACCAGGAAAATGATGCGGAATAACAGGGGATCAACATTGAAATAAGATCCAAGACCACTGCAAACCCCACCAAGAATTGCATTATCAGGGTCTCTGTATAGTTTTGATGAAGGTTTTACATAGGAATGGTATTGCCCGTTTTCCGTTTCTTCTTCATCAATAATGTCTTTTGCTTCCCCCATTATAGTGATCATCTTGTTTACATCATCGGTATTGATCACCTCTTTTGTAGCTGAAACATTTTGTTGTAGAATTTCTGCTATCCTGTTTTCTATATCGTCCAGCACTTCTTTTCCGTCTTCGATCCTGCTAAAATGATCATTTAATGAATCGAGATAGGCTTTTAACATATCATATGCGTCATCATCTATGTTAAAAATGATGCCACCGATTTTTATTTTTATTGTCTTTTTCATTTTCTTATGATTTCAAAGGTTCCTATAGAAATTATTTATTCTTTCTGATCTGGTTAATTGCATTGACTAACTCCTGCCAGGATTTGTCCAGGCCTTTCAGAAATTCTTTTCCTTTTTCAGTAAGTTCATAGTACTTCCGTGGAGGGCCTTGAGTTGATTCTTCCCAACGGTAGCTTAAAAGACCAGCATTTTTTTGCCGTGTAAGAATTGGGTAAAGGGTGCCTTCTACCACAATTACCTTTGCCATCTTCAGTTCTTTTATTATATCTGAGGCATAAACTGAATTGTTTTCGAGGATAGACAGAATGCAATATTCCAGGATCCCCTTTCTCATTTGTGCTTGTGTATTTTCGACTTTCATTTTCTAAAAATTTTAAAGTTGTTCCACTTAACGGATGCTTATATTTTCATGCGATCGCGTACATTATTAAATTCTTCCTTTACCGTTTTGCCAATATTGGAAATATTAACGGGTTCCCCTTTCATTTCCAGTTTTTGTGCTGCAGTTTTTGCTTCAGGGATAACAATCCAAAGGATTATATAGATGATAAGGCCTACTCCAAAACCGAAAAATGCAATCAGAAAAATAATTCGAAATACCAGGGGGTCAATTTGCCAGTAGGCCCCCATGCCTGAACAAACTCCACCCAAATAACGGTGCTCCGGGTCACGGTAGATCCTACGATATCCGGTAGATCTGAATTTTTCTCTTTGCGGTGACCCTGACGTTTCGGCCTCAGGGTCTGCAATTTCTACAGGATCGCCCAGAATGCTTTTTATTTTTCTCACATTTTCCAGGTCAATAACCTGTTTTGATCCTTTTACCATTTCATTAAATAGCTCTGCTATCCTGCTTTCGATATCTGCGATTATTTCACGTCGCTCCTCAGCATTTGCAAAATGGGTTTCAATCTGATGCAGATAATCCTTTAATTCAAAGTAGGCATCATCATCAATATTGAATACCATCCCGGCCAGATTAATACTATACGTTTGTTTCATGTGTTTAAATTTGGTTTACAATATTATTAGACATTGATAAATTATTATCATATTATTAGAATTGTTTATTGGATAGTACAGGCCAATACCTTCTAATATCCATTGCAAAGATATGAAAAAAATATAATACCATGCAATACATAGTACTAAAAAAATTAAAATATTTTTCTCGAAAGTTTGTAAATATCAGTAAAACAATGATATAGTATAGTAAATAAAATTGAATTATTTTTCGTTACTTTAGGGGACCTCTAATAATTCCTTTCAAAATCTATTAAAATGAATGCAATCGGAGTACTTCAAAAAATGAAAACTTACCTTGGTATCGATGAAAAGGGAGCCGGTAAGTTAGCCCATTATAAATTGCCTGTTGGGGAGCGGTTGATAGAAATGAATTCCCTTCCGGGGAAACTTATGCGGCTGCATTATGAGGGGGAGATTCATTGTTTGAATTGCGGACAACAGACAAAAAAATCTTTTGGACAGGGTTACTGTTATCCGTGCTTTATTAAAATTCCTGAAACCGATATTTGTATATTGCGACCGGAGTTGTGTGAGGCACATCTGGGAATTTCAAGGGATATAAAATGGTCGGAAACCCATTGTTTACAGGATCATTTTGTTTACCTGGCTGTGTCTAGCGGATTAAAAGTAGGGGTTACACGAAGTTCGCAAATCCCCACCCGGTGGATTGACCAGGGAGCCTGGAAGGCTATTAAACTGGCTAAAACACCTAACCGTCATTTAGCAGGCATGATAGAAGTGGAGCTTAAAAAGCATATGAACGATAAAACAAACTGGAGGCATATGTTAACCGGCCAAATCGACCGCTCGGTTGATT
>JAOZKQ010000335.1 GCA_029935275.1 Bacteroidales bacterium
GGAAGAAGCTTGAAGGATGAAGGATGATGGAAGAAGCTTGAAGTTCGAAGCTTGAAGCTTGAACCTGGAACCCTGAACCAATCTTATAATGTTTTTATCTCAGCTACAAGCTTTTGCAATGATTCTTTAGCATGACCAAACAGCATCCTGGTTTTATCATTGAAGAAAAGGAAATTTTCAATTCCTGCATAACCTTTACCCATTCCCCTTTTCATCACAATAATATTTTTAGCTTCATGGGCATTAATTATCGGCATCCCATAAATCGGACTGGAAGGGTCATCATGTGCAGCAGGATTAACTACATCGTTGGCACCAATAACTACAACCACATCCGTATTTGGCAGTACAGGATTAATATCATCCATCTCTATCAGTTTCTCATAAGGAACATCAGCTTCAGCCAGTAACACATTCATATGTCCTGGCATTCTTCCGGCTACCGGATGGATTGCATATTTAACTTCTACTCCCTTTTCCTCTAACAGGGTATCCAACTCATGACAGATATGTTGAGCCTGGGCTACTGCCAGTCCGTATCCGGGAACAATAACCACTTTTTGTGAATAACTTAATAAAATGCTGGCATCACTAAGTGATATTTCCTTAATTATGCCCTGTTCATGTGAAACTGCAGCACCACCACCACCAAAGGCACCAATGATTACATTAAATAAGGATCTGTTCATTGCCTTGCACATAAGAATTGTAAGGATAGTCCCTGCAGCACCAACCAGAATCCCACCAAGGATCATTGCCTGGTTACTATAAATAAAACCTCCCATTGCAGCAGCAATCCCTGTAAAAGAATTCAACAGAGAAATAACCACGGGCATATCGGCACCACCAATTGGCATAACAAACATTACACCATAAATAAGAGAGATAGCCAATAAACCATAAACCAGTAACTTTTGTGAATCATCAGGAACATTTCCAGCCAGAATAAAAATAATTACAGCAACTATAACACCCAGCAGAAATAAATTAAGCCAGGTTGTCCATTTTGCAAATATATCCCCTACTTTACCGTCCAGTTTACCATAAGCTATTAAACTCCCGCTAAAAGCAATTGACCCTATAACCAGTCCCAACAGAGTAACCAGTGTTGAGGAATTATTAGGATTTGAGAATTCTATCAAGGCCACTAAAGCTGAAGCACCACCACCGGTAGCATTAAAAAAGGATACCAGCTCAGGCATGGCGGTCATTTTTATTTTCCGGGCTATTACCGCACCCACCACAGAAGCTACTGCAATAGATAATATAATAATAATCCCATTAGTCAGGGCAATTCCACTTCCATCCGTATCCTTATGTAAGAGAAGTGTAGTAAACATAGCCAGAAACATTCCGGCTGCAGCCCACAAATTCCCTTTTCTTGCTGTTTCAGGGTGGCTTTGAAGTTTCAAACCAACCACAAAGAAAACAGCAGCTAAAAGGTAGCTTAACTCCAAAGTAACATCTCCGTACGACACTCCTAAGCTTGCAATAATACTATTCATATAATTCGTTCTTTATTTCTTCTTTTTAAACATCTCCAACATTCTGTCGGTTACAACAAAACCACCAACAACATTGAGGGTACCAAATAAAACCGCCAGAATACCCAATACAAGGTTTACCGAGATACTACTAATATCCGCATGGCCAACCAGAATAATACCACCAATAATTATTACACCACTAATGGCGTTTGCTCCTGACATCAGAGGTGTATGTAATACCGATGGGACATTTGAAATAACTTCAATCCCAAGAAAAACGGATAAAACAATGATAAAAATTGCATCCTTGTTCGTATAAAAAAATTCAAAAGCACTTTCCATGATTTACTAGCTATTTATTATTTATAAATTCCTTTACTCTTTCATTCACTATGGCATTATCATGCGTCAAACAGGTACCTGCAATAATTTCATCCTCAAAATCAAGATTCAGGTTTCCATCCTTGTCAATTATGAGTGTTAAAAAATTAATCAGATTTTTACCAAACATCCGGGAAGCATCTACAGGCATATCCGAAGGATAGCCAGAATTACCCACGACAGTTACTCCCTTATAAACAATTGCCTCATTATTTTTTGTAAGCTCACAATTTCCACCGGTTGAAGCTGCCAGATCAATAACAACAGAACCTGGATTCATTTTACCAACAGTGTCCTTTGTTATTAACAATGGTGCTTTTCTTCCCGGAATCTGGGCTGTGCAAATTACTACATGGGACCCAATCGCATGATCCTGAATCATTTGTTGCTGTTTTTGCTTAAACTCTGCAGTTTGTTCTACAGCATACCCTCCGGCAGAGATATCGTCTTTGGCACCTTCCACTTCAATAAATCTGCCTCCAAGGCTCATGACCTCTTCTTTTACAGCTGCCCTTACATCAAAAACCTCAACTACTGCACCCAGTTTTCTGGAAGTAGCAATTGCCTGCAATCCGGCAACTCCTGCTCCCAGAACCAGTACTTTTGCAGGCCTTATCGTTCCGGCTGCGGACATAAACATCATGAAAAATTTAGGTAATCTGCCGGCTGCATCCAGAACGGCTTTGTATCCGGCAACTGTTGCCATGGAGGAGAGTACATCCATTGCCTGAGCCCGGGTTGTACGAGGGATAATATCCATTCCAAAGGTGGTAATCTTTTTCTCCTTAAACAATGTCACCAATTCAGTATTAAAGAACGGGTTCATAACAGATACCACTACCTGCCCCTCCTTAAGCTTAGCCACTAATTCTTTACTAACAGGCTCCACTTTTAAAAGAATCTCTGAATCCTTAATTACTTCCTGCTCTGAACCAATGACAGCCCCTGCTTCTTCATAATCTTTATCCGAAACAAAAGACCCGGCACCAGCAGATGCTTCCACTATTATAGAAACATTAAGTTTAGCCAATGCTGAAACTCCTTCAGGTAAAAGGGCCACCCGCTTATCTTCTTTATCCTTTAATATTCCTATCCTCATATTTAAAATTTCTAAGAAAAGATCAATCCATTTTTAACTACAAAGCACTCAGCCTGATAATTATATTTTTTGCAAAGAAACTAATTAATTTTTATAAAAGTGTAGCAATAATAGTCTAAATAAAAATAAGACATCATCTTATTATATTTCAGGTTAATAAAGACTAAATTAAGGCCCTGTTATAAATAAATATTAAATAATCTATTTAAAAGCACAGGTTTATTTGAATTAAAATACCTTGAAATATACAAGAAAAACATTTAACTTCTAAAAAACAGTTTTTTTATTCTGTCAAAAACATCTTAGCTTTTTCATATTCAATCACAAATCATTAGGTGTTAATTAGTTCTAAATATCAGACACTTACATCCGAAATTAATCTAAAACAAAAAATATATGTTATTAAACATAATTGCTTGAAAAAGCTGCCCTGATAAAGAATTATTATTAATTTTGCAGGCTTAAAATTATTTCAATAAAGATATAAGAATGAATAAGATAATTGAAAAGGAGCATTTCTCAAAACTAGTTATTAAACTTGTT
>JAOZKQ010000336.1 GCA_029935275.1 Bacteroidales bacterium
GCTTTGTTTAGCTGGTCATCAATGCCCTGGTATTCTTTAGCGGGATCATTTTCAATGGCAATATCCGGTTCAACTCCCCAGCCTTCTATTATAAATCCACTTCCATCGGCAGCAAATGGTGCATAAGAAGGAGTAATTATGGAACCTCCATCAATGCAGGGTATAGAGCCGCTGTAACCAACTACCCCTCCCCACGACCTGGTACCAATAAGCTTTCCTATTTTATTATATTTAAACCGGTAAGGAAAGAGGTCTCCATCCGAAGCAGAGTACTTGTCCAAAAGGGTTACTTTAGGCCCAACTACTTGGCCACCAGGATTTACATCTCCTGTTTTTCTCCCTGTATGCATAGTAATGTAGGTAACAGTACGTAATAGTCTTTCTATTAGCATAGGAGATACGTTTCCTCCACCATTTCCACGTACATCAATTATCAGGGCTTTTTTTGTAAGTTGCGGATAATAGTATTTTACAAATTCATTTAATCCGGTGGCTCCCATATCCGGAACATGTAGATAGCCCACTTCCCCATTGCTGGCCTCAGAAACTTTCTTGATATTGTCCTTAACCCAGTTCAAATAATAAAGCTTGGATTCATCTCCGATTGGTTTAATCAGCACTTTCCTGCTTTTATCCGGAGAAGGTTTTGAATTTACAGTAAGCTCCACTTCCTTGCCGGCTTTCCCGATCAGTGAGGCATAAATATCATTCATGTTCTTTGTAGTCTGGCCATCTACTTCAACAATAAATTCACCTTCTTTCACATTTACCCCTATCATTCTAAGGGGAGAGATAAGGGAGTTGCTCCAGTTTGCCCCTTCTAATATTTTATCTATTTTATAATAGCCGGAAGCATCACGACTAAGTTTCGCCCCAAGTAGTCCGGTTTTAATCCTTTCTGGCATAGGTCGTTCCCCATTACTAACATAAGCATGACCTATACTCAACTCAGCATCCATTTCGCCTATGATGTAGGTTAAGTCGGAGCGGTGATTTACATAAGGGACAAAAACATTGTATTTGTCATACATCGCTTTCCAATCAAGCCCATGCATATTAGGGGCATAAAAGAAATCACGCATTTGCCGCCAGCTTTCATTAAAGATCTGTTGCCATTCCTGCTTCAGGTTAACCCAGACTTTCATATTTGAAAGATCGGCTGTTTTATCAAATTTTACTTTTCCCTTAGGCAGATCAATAACTTCATACTTATTCTTTTGAACAACAAGCATCTTTTTCTTATTGGGAGAAATGGTAAAGCGAATATTTTTGCCTAGATCGCTTTCTTCTTTCTTTTTAAGGTCAAAAACCTTTGATTCCATTCCACTTCCGCCTGAGGAATATACATTATAATATACCTTATCTTTAATTCCGGCCACACTGAAATAATTAGCTGCTTTAACCGGTAAGGAAATAATTCTGTCGCCAATGCCATCAATATCAATTTTTATAGGCTTGTCTTCTTTTTTTGGTTCCAGGTCTTCTGTTTTCTTTTTTGATTTTTTTTCTTCTGGTGAAGCTTCCTTTTCCTCTTTAATTTTAACAATGTCGTTTTCCGGTGCGAAAGGAGATGGCGTATCTTTTGAAAGAGTAATAAGATAGATACGGCTCATATCCTGATATGCATGGTTCCATTCGGTGCGGCTGTATATGGGGTTGAAGTCCCTGGCAGATGTAAATAAAAGATATTTTCCGTCAGAGCTGAAACCTGGATTATTAGAGTTATACCAGCCTTCGGTCACTTCTGTTATATTTCCGGTAGCAAGCTCATAAAGCCTTATCTTAGTCATTCCTTTTTCAGCTTTTGTGTAGGTTATCCATTTACTGTCGGGAGACCAGTTATAATCAAACCAGGGTGCCTCGTCTGATTGGTCAACAATTGTGGTTTTTTTACTTTCAATGTCAACCATTATAAGTCGCTGCTTTTTATCATTGTATAGAATTTTCTTGCTGTCAGGTGAGAATTCAAAACCAAAAATATAGGTTTTTAATCCATTGGTTAGTTGAATCGGATCCCCGTTTCCGTCCTGATTTTCCAACCAGATCTCAAATTCTCCGGTTTTGTCAGAAATATAGGCAATCTGTTTTCCATCGGGTGACCAGGATGCATTTCTTTCATGGATTCCCGAACTTTTGGTGTAATTAATTGTAATCCCATGTTTTGCCGGTACTGAAAAAATGTCACCACGCGCACTGAACAATATTCTCTCTCCGTTAGGGGATAAATCTGCCCCGGATATCCTTTTGCTGGCATCTTTTTGTACTGTCCTGCTGTAGGGCTGATCGTTGGCAATATCAATTGTAATTTTTTCTGCCTTTTGAGTGGCAACATCAAATTTATAGATATATCCTCCTTTTTCAAATACAATATTATTCTTGTCGTTTGATGGGAATTTTATATCATAGTCAGAAAAGTCAGTAACTTTCTTTGTGTCTCCAGACTTCGTATTGTAAGAAAATATGTTCATTACCCTATCCCTGTCAGAAAGATAATATATGTCTTCTCCTATCCACATGGGCTCTATGTCCTGATAAATATTGTCTGTGATTTTTTTGACACTATTTTTTTTAAAATCATAAATTCTGAGATCATCAGCCATGCCCCCTTTATAATATTTCCATGTTCGGAACTCTCGGAATACCCAGTTAAATGCAAGTTGATTCCCATCAGGTGAATATGAGCAAAAACCACCTTTTGACAGTGGTATCTCCTGTGATATTCCCCCATCTACGGATACTTTAAAAAGTTGGCCTACAAATGAGTTAAATGATTGCTTCCTGGAACGATAAACTATGAATTTACTATCCGGGGTCCAGGCCATTACAATATTATTTGGTCCCATACGGTCACCTATGTCATCCCTTCCCAGGGTTGCAGTGTAGGTTAATCTTTTTGGAACACCTCCTTCTGCAGGTATGATAAATACTTCTGTATTTCCATCGTACTGACCGGTAAAAGCAATGTGTTTTCCATCAGGAGAAAATTTAGGAAATACTTCATAGCCATTGTGTGTAGTAAGTTTTCGGGCTAAGCCCCCATTTGAATTTACAGAAAAAAGGTCCCCTGCATAGCTAAATACTAGCTGGTCATCATGAATAGTAGGAAACCTCAATAACCGGCCTTCGTCTGCTCTTAGATAATTGGAGGAGACTAATAACGCAAAAAAGATAATAACAAAAAATTTCTTTCTCATAACAATAGTGTTAAATTTTATAAATAAAATGCAAAAATTAGATTCTGTTTGTGAAAATGTTGTTTAGTTCAGAATGGTCGATATCAATCCCAATATTTATCAGGAAGTAACGCAAATAGTTTACATTATGAACAAATAATAATTAATTTATTATCAATTAGGAGAATATTTAATATTCTTTTGGGAAAGTCAGGTGTTCAAAAGTAATAATTTTTATTCATTACCCGGCTAAGAATTAAATTATTTGTTTCATTTGTTCATTCCCGCATTTCCCATTTTACCATTATATCATTGTCCCATT
>JAOZKQ010000337.1 GCA_029935275.1 Bacteroidales bacterium
CCTTCATGGTATTTTTCAAGTATCTCTTTATCTATACGGGGTTTGTAATAGAACCCATCTGTCCAGGCTGTTGTAACAAGCTTGGAAAGGTTTTTAAAACCCAGGTTGTTTTTTGCCAGAAGGATTAAATGATTACCTCCCCTGTCTGGTTTTTCTGTCTTACTGGAAAGGTCATTTCTGGCCACATACACTTCACAGCCCAAAATGGGTTTTATACCATTTTCCATAGCCACATTATAAAAATGCTTTGCCCCAAATAAATTACCATGATCAGTTATGGCGACAGCAGTCATTCCATCATCTTTGGCTTTTTGTATTAAAAGCTCAACTTTTGAAGCTCCGTCAAGAATTGAGTACTGGGTGTGAACATGTAAATGAGTAAATGGCTTCATATGTGTAAGATATTGAAAATGTGTAATTTATGGGATTCAAGTAAATCTTTATCCGGGTTTGTAAAGGTATAGAAAACTGTTGGATGAAAATTGCCTGTTGATAAGTTATGAATAATTATAATTTGGAAGATAATTTTCTTTTGTGCAGGTTTTTCCTGGTAAATTCATGATAAAGAGAATATTATTTAAAAACCTTTTTTAATGTATAATTAAATATTATCTTTGCGCCCGTAAAATTGAATGTTTATTAATTAAAAGCGTAGAAAATGCCAGCAAAAATCAGACTTACAAGACATGGTAGAAAGAAAAGTCCTTTTTATCATATTGTGATTGCTGATAGCAGGGCGCCACGGGATGGCAAATTTATTGAAAGGATTGGGATTTATAATCCAAATACAAATCCTGCCACTATTGAATTAGATTTTGATAGTGCTTTAGATTGGCTACAAAAGGGCGCACAACCTACTGATACATGTAGGGCTATCCTATCATACAAAGGAGTTTTATACAAGAATCATCTCTTAAATGGGGTGAAAAAGGGTGCTTTTTCGGAAGAAGAGGTCGAAAAGAGATTTCAATCATGGCTTAGTGCAAAAGAGCAGAAAATCCAGACTAAGGTTGAAGGACTGGATATTGAAGCCAGGGAAGAAGCTAAAAAGATATTTGAAGCTGAGTCGAAAGTAAATGAAGCAAGAGCCGAGGAAATTGCCCGCAGGACTTCCAAATTAGCTGATGAAGCAGCAGCTGTAGAAGCAGAAGCCAAAGGAGAAAAAGATCCTGTAGAAGTGGTTGAAGATGTAAAGCCGGTTGAAGAACAAGCTGCTAAAACTGAGGTGGCTGCTGAGAAAACAGACTCTCCTGTTGAAGAGAAAAAGTAGTGTCTTTCTTAAGATTTATCTGTTAATTTTATGGACCTGAAGAGAGAAGAATGCATTCTCTTGGGTACTTTGGTAAAAACCCATAGTTTTAATGGTGAGCTGGTGCTGAAAGCAAGTTTCCCACTGGCCGATGAATTTGAAAATTTGGAATCAGTATTCCTTTTTATAGATGGAATACTGGTTCCTTTTTTTATGGAAGAAATTATCATAAGTAATGAGAAAACAGCAATACTGAAATTTGAAGATGTAAATTCAAAAGAGGAAGCTGATAAATTGCGGGGGAAAAGCATTTTTATAAAAGAATCCAATTCGGCCCTGCCAGTTTTTAAACCTGATCAAATACAGAATTTTGCCGGATACGAACTATGGGATGAAAACCATAAAAAGCTTGGAGTTATAAAGGATTTGATTGATATTGCCGGTAATCCTCTTTTTGTAGTTGATTTGGAAGAAGGTGAAATATTAGTTCCTGCGAATTCTGAACTTTTTATTGAGGTAAATTCCGACAGAAAACTTATAATAATTCAAATACCTGAAGGTTTGATATCCTTAGACTAAGTTATTATTACTTATCCGGTTAATTTCCAATTATCATCTGTTTTAGATGCAGCAATAAGTTAATTGTATCGTCTATTCTTATAAATCCATTTAAAATTTTACAATTATGAAAATAAAATTTATCTATTCGGCTATTGTTTTAGTAATTCTTGCAAGTAGTATTAATGTTTATGGCGTTTCAGAAAAGAAAGAAACACGAAAAGTTGCTTCTTTTAGTGAGCTTGGACTTTCTATATTGGCAGATGTTTATATTAGTCAGGGAAACAAAACAGAGCTTATTATTGAGGGTGATGAGAATACAATTGAACATATTGAAACAAAAATTTCAGGAGGTAAGTTGAAAATAACGTATGATACACGGAACTCATGGAAGTATAAAAAGGTAAAGATTTATATTAGCTCTCCAAATTGGGAGGGAATTTATATGGCAGGGTCAGGAAATATCACGAATCAGACCGCAATTGAAGGGGAACAGATGGATATTGCAGTAAGTGGTAGTGGAGATATAACTATTGATGACTTAAAAGCTGTAAAAATAGGAATCCGTATTTCCGGATCAGGAGATATTTCGCTAAAAGGCAGTGATAAAACAGAATCATTGGAGGTTAGCATAAGTGGTTCTGGTGATGTTGATGTTTCCGGTATTTTTACTGATAAGGCAAAGGTCAGGATTAGTGGATCCGGAGGGGCAAAGGTCTATGCTGAAACCGACCTCGAAGTGAGTATTTCCGGAAGTGGAAGTGTTTATTATAAAGGTAATGCACTAATTGATGCACGTATAAGTGGCTCTGGAAAAGTGAAGAATTTTGAATAAGGATTTATACTTGTTTCCAACAGTTCATTCCCTTATGATTTCAATCTCATTCTGAAGACCTAGTTTAATTATAGATGAAGGGTTTGAAGGATTCTTTTTATCCTGGTCTATATTTACAATATATTGGACATCTTTTCGAATTAGTTCTTCTATGTCAGTGAAGGTTTTAGGATAGGGGTGTTCAGTTATATTTGCAGATGTAGAGACAAGTGGCTTCCCGAATATGCTTATTAATTTTTGACAAAAGGGTGTGTTGCAGATTCTTATGCCAATAGTTCCATCATGATTAATTAAATTTGGTGCCAGATTAATTGCATCCGGGTATATAATAGTAAGTGGTTTTTTGGATAAGCTTATAAGTTCAGGTGCCATGGAAGGAGTTTCCCTGATGTATTCCTTTAGCATTTGCATACTGTTAACCAGTACCAGCATAGTCTTACTGTCTTCACGTTGCTTAAGTTTATATATTTTTTGAACAGCCTCCTGGCTAGTGGCATCACAACCAATTCCCCAAATGGTATCAGTTGGATAAAGAATGAGGCCTCCTTCTTGTAATACTTTTATCGCTGCATTAACTTCCTTCAGCATTTTATTTTTGTTTTTTCCTTAACAACCAGAGCTTGATGTACCTCATATATACCGCATAGGCAGAAACTATGGAGATAACAAGTCCCTGAAATCCATCCAGGAAACCGGCATGAATAATATAATGTTTATTAAACCGGTAAAAAGGTTTAATAATAAGATGATATGCTGTAATCCTGCCAACTATTGGATCATAATCTAAAGCCTGTAATGTGGCATATCTATTTAGCTTTTCAATGTAATTATCAAGGCTTATGTAAGTGT
>JAOZKQ010000043.1 GCA_029935275.1 Bacteroidales bacterium
AGTGCCGAACGTCACCTTCAGGAATAAGACCAGTTGTGTCGGGAGTGGAATTCAAAAGAAAAACGCTCCCATAACCCACAGACTTATAATAACATTCCATCAAATGATCGAGGGATTTACGTTTTTCTTCTTTCCATGGCGCCCAAAACCAGTGGTGATCGTAAAAGGTGGTATTTGTTTCAAGCGGGGCCCAGGCATCTCCGTCAGGATCGCCATGCACCTGTGTTGAAACGCCTGTTTTCAGGTCTTCTGTTTTTACTGTATTCCAGGCAGGGTAAAAAAGTTTACCTGATTCCGTTCCGGGCCAACGCAAATTAGTATGAGGCCCCTGTAAAACCACCGAATTCTTCGCATACTTTTCCATAATATCCGAAATATCAATCTTGCAGCTTCCATCGAACCAAACTTCCAGAACATCGCCATAATTGGCGAGGACTTCAGTTAGTTGCTGTCTGAAAATTTTGTTATAAGCTTCTTGTTTTGTTGGATCGCTGGTTTGTCCCCCGCTTCCAATTCCCGCTCCCCAGGTTTCATCGCCGGGATAGACATAAATACCTAAATTTAATCCATACTTTTTGCACGATTCCGACAAGTCTTTCAACACATCGCCTTTTCCATCTTTGTAGGGTGTATTTTTAATCCCGTAGTTGGTTGTTTCGGTTTGCCACCAGCAGAAGCCCCCGGTATGTTTTGCCACAAACAGTATTTCTTTAGCTCCCCACGATTGGGCCACTTCGCACCACTGATCGGTGTCCAGCTTTTCAGGATTTATCCGCTCCAGTGGAGTGGAATGATTGTCGTACTCACGTCCCTGCCAGGTACAGGGATCAAGACATACAAACATGATGCGTTCCTGCTCACTCCATTTATACTGAATGGCTGTGGGTTTGGCAATATTTTCTACTTCGTCTTTTCCGGAATCCGTACCACAGGAAAATATAGAAAGACTAACAAAAGCTATTATTATTTTCTTTGAAATTGATTTGATATTCATTTTAAACTGGAATAAGATTATATTTTTAGTGAATTATCTGTGGAACAAACTCAATTTTACCCTGGCATGCTTCTTTCAAACGCAAAGTAAGAGTTACATACATTTCTGAATTATTGGTATTCCCTATTTAAGTTTACTATTATTTCAAATTATTTTGTAGAATTATTCGCTTATCTTCAATCAATTCATCTATCGATTGATAATCGGCGTCAAAAACGACCATTACATTCTTATCTATCATAAAATCCGGCTTCCGTTCCAAGGATGAGAAGGGCACTCGGTAATCATACAGATACGAGCCATTGGCAGCCACGATGCAGATATTCAAATCGTTGCCGGCAGTGTATAATAACTTTATGGGTTCTGCTCCCAAGCCCAAATGCGCAGCGTATTTCACATCTTTTCCTTGTTTCCTGAAATCGGACACCAGGACAGACACTTCTTCGGGCTTTGCTAGTAAGCGCGATGGGTACCGCTTATACTTCCTGTTTTGTATTGAAACAGTGATCCCTTGTTTATTCGCTTTTTCAATAAATACCTTCATGCCTGAAGTTATACTCTCTTCCTTTGTTCGGTTAAATTTATCTTGCCACTGCTCTGGACGCATATGAGATCCGATAATAATATGCTTAATTCCCATCACCTCCATTTTTTCAAGAATATTATCATGAATTTCTGTCGAGCGTTTATAAGCATGTTCTATCTCCGACAGCCATGTTAAGTTAGGATAGTTGTTTATCTCTCTGCATAGATCAACAATAATATTCAATCCTGCATATTTTAATAACTCACCCTCTCTTTTGCATTTATCAATACTGCGAGCGAACAGATACGTGCCATCTATTTTAATTCCTCCAAAGTGGTTTAAATACTCGGATGTTTCATTCAATACCAACATCAAATCTTTATCTGTATCGTGATGTGAGAAATAGGTATTATTATTCTCTGGTTTGGTTTTGAATGGAATTTTATCTTTAATTGGAGCAAAAGGTACACCAGCCGACATGTTATATCTTGTACCCTTGTTCATTGCTTTAGCAACCTGGTATATGTCATCCCATGATGAATAATTTTGATCAATAATTACAGGTTTAGCCCCATGTTCCGGGAATATTACCTCTCCTTCTTTTGCAATTAATACTTCGTTAGAACTTTTCGATACAGCACGTACCCCTTTAATTTTTTTTGTCACTTTATCTTTTTGCTTTTTATTAAAATCATTTGTAAAAAGCAACAAATCTAAATGCTCCAATACCGATAATTTTTTAGCCATTTCTGCCAGAACCTCATTGTCGTTCTTTTGTCTCGCAATAAATTCTTTATCAAATTCAACTGCTACTTGCAACTGCTTTAAATTATACCACCATGCATCCTCCTTAAATTTCATTTTATCTATCGCAAGAAGCTCTTTCCAATTCACCTTTACTCCTGAGAAGTAATCAAAAAAGGTAGGCATGATTTGTATCTTATCCTGAAGACCGATTAACGAAGACATTGAAAGATATCTGTCAGTTACTCTCTTTTCAGGATGTATTTCAGGCAATATCTCGATATTATCGTCATCTACATCCACTAAAAATAAACGTACATCACCAGCCGCAATATGTCCTACATTAGAAAGCCCTGGATCGATATTTTCATATCCTTCAGGAAAATAACCTGGTTCTTTCGTGAGATCCCTTACCGGATATAATTCCTTTATGCTATAGATCGTTCCAATATGACATTTTATCTTGAATGGTTTCGACTTCAAACTATGATTATAAACCCCCACCATGTACTTTCCGGAGCCTTCAATGTTGGTTACATATCCCAATGAATCGCCAACTGAAAAAATACGTGTAGAGCGGAAAAGAGTGTCCAGTGAAGCAGCTACGCTGTCATTCAATTGGTTGTCTTTATCTATTGCCATATTCTGACAGTAAATAACCGTCATTTTTCCTTTCCCTTTACTAAATTCATCTACAGAAAATGTAGGATCTCTCTTCATGAATTCCATGGAAGGAAAAAGTTTTGTAGCATTCTCAGAAGTTATTACCAAATGTCCTCCTTGATTTATATAACTACTTAGTTTATCCGAAACTTCTGGCAAACCATAAGTAAGCTCATTTGCCACTACAACCATCTGGTAACGCGATAGAGTTGAAAGCCTGGCATCGGAGAGGAGCACATCCAGGGCATCACCGTATGGGGTATTGCACAAACCTCCATATTCATTCTTGTGTAATCCCGATTGGTCATACCCATTGTAAAACATATTTAGTAGATGGTGTGAAAAAAAGTCGCCTTCCTTATAAGGTAAAAAATTCCACACCTTATATTTGTCGCGGAAAGGTTCATTAGGAGTCATCCAACCCGAATAAAAATCCTGAAGAAAGGCTACCGGAGTATGTTGTGGTCCTGGCTTAGGATACTTTTTTACAAATTCTTGCATATCAAATTGCATTATACCAATAGGCGATAATTCTTGACTTTTAGTAAACTTTGATCCTTCAAAACCTAAGATTGCTGAATTGTATTGATACTGTGAAAGTAACATGCGTTTCATCCAGGCAATACTATTCCCTTTATATGGACTTGTGCGTTTATTTGTTTCTGTCCCATATGTTTTCCATCCCCAACTATTAAACACAGAGATGTCACCATACCATAATAATCCGTATTGTTTTGAAGCACCACGCAAAAAAGCGTAATGAATCTGATCGTTACTGGTGTATGATTTACTTTGACTTTCAGCACCAGAAATAGTAATAAATCCATCTTTAATCGGGTAATGCCAAAACCATTTCACAGACAACATGCTAATTATATCTCCCTGATCGATAGCTGCACGGTGCATGTATTTCATTGCATTTAAATACCTTTCCTGATAGTTTGAAGATAAAGGGAAATCAATGGAACGGCAGTCGCCCCAATAACGCCCGTCTTGTTCCCCCAAATCAAAACCCATGTAACGATCCTCTAATATTTCCTCCATCAAATTGGATTTCCAGGGATCAACTTTAAATTGTCCAAACCCTCCTTTCCGAGGTGTTCCGGGACCATAGGCATTAATATTAAATAAATATAATCCCTTCTTCTTCATTCTCAGCAGAGCATTTCGCAAAGAATCTTTACCCATTAGAAAATCAGTATAATTTGGCCGCATTACAGTACCACCCTTCAGCCAATTAGGAGCTTTATCATCGATTATACCAAAAGTCTCTCCCCATTCCCGTCCACCAACAAACTGTACTGTATCGTTAAAGGTTTCCCAGTTCGGTGTTTTAAATGGTCGTCGAGGATAATCGGGATATTCTGTTGGTTCTACATAAAAGGGATAAATTTTCACCACTTGCCCATAACTTTCTTTATTAAACCAGAACAATTGTATTATAAGAACTAAATAAACTACTTTCATTTGACTAATCTTTGTGCATTTTATTTTAGTACATGACAAAAATGAAATTTCCGACAAAAATAAACACTAAATAAATCGAATAAAATATTGAATAACAGTATATTAGAAAAAATAGTTCGACTTATTTTTTCTAATGAAGAAAATCAATATCTCAGTCAAAAATAGTGATTTAATTTCGATTCTAAGCACTCATTTTGATAGCAAATTGAAATGACATTTAGAGCAATGAAATCAAGTGGGTTTGATATTGAAAAAACTCATCTGCAGGACATAGAAAGGATTGAAAAACTAATACTGTTAGTCATGATTGCTTTTGTATGGTGTTATAAAACTGGTATTTATCTACATCAAAACATTAAAGCCATCACTATTAAAAAGCATGGTAGAAAAGCAATAAGCATTTTCAAGTATGGATTAGAATATATTGCTAACTTCCTATTAAACAGCAAAATGGAAAATAAAATTAATGTATTTAAATTTTTGGCATGTACTTAGACAAACCGGTTTAAATTTGTTCAATAATTTTATGCCCACAATTCTTACATTGTCCCTGGTCATCAAGTCCACTGGTCCATGTCCGGTAGCCACTTCTTATAATTACTTCTGAATTACATTCAGGGCAAAAAGTATTGTTGCCTTTTGAGGGATTAGCCACATTGCCAAGATAAACGTATTTCAGATATTTAGTAGCAATCTGGTAGAATTCATCCAATTTTTCAATCTCTGTCGGGGGCAGGCTAACTTTAAAGTGAGGGAAATACCTGGATAAATGGAGCACTGTTTCTTCACCTGTTTCCCCGGATATCCATTTAACCATTTCTTCAAAAATTAAAGGATCATCATTAAGTGAAGGAATAATCAGGTTGGTGATTTCCAGATGTTTCCCGGCTTTATTTATGTCTGTTATAGTTGCTTTAACAGGTTCAAGAAATGAGGATGTATGATTCTTGTAGAAATCATTTGTAAAGCCCTTAAGATCAATGTTAAATGCATCGGTTAATTCAATTATCTCTTTTCTGGGGTTTTCATTAATATAGCCATTAGAAACCAATACATTTTTTAAACCGGCTTCTCTTGCAAGTATTGAAACATCTTTTACATATTCAAACCATATGATGGGCTCGTTATAAGTATAGGCAATGCCGATATTTCCAGTCATTTCCAATGCTTCATTAACTATTTTCCGGGGTTTGGTATGTTTAACCAGGTCCGGATGCAGAATTCCGGTTTGTGAGATTCCGCTATTTTGACAATAGCTACATTTCAGGTTGCAACCATAAGTGCCTATTGATAGTATCCCTTTTCCCGGATAAAAGTGATATAAGGGTTTCTTTTCGATGGGGTCAAAATGAATTGCAGAAACAACACCGTAATTCTCTGTATATAGTGTTCCATCAATATTTTTACGTACAAGACAAATCCCAATATCGCCAGGAGAAATCAGGCAATTATGCGGACAAAGCTGGCATCTTACTTTACCATTTGCTTTCTTTTCATAATATGTAGCTTCAAATAGGGGTTCCATTTTTTAATATTTTCTACTTATTCAAATCTTCGCTTTAGTTCCTCAATGCTATCAACTGAGCCCACAACGGTTAAAATGTCGTCTAGTCTTAAACGGGTGTAGCCGGTAGAAATGATATTGTGTCCTTTTCTCCTGGTTGAGAGTATAAGGATATCAGATGGTAAATGTAATTTTCTAAGCGTAATTCCATGCAGGTCCGGATTTCGAATGGAAATGTCAGCGGTATCCTGGTGATCATCCTCCATGCCGAGTAGCAAAGAAGTTGCCATAGGTGAGCGCACCAGGTGGTCCATAAGGCTAACAATAGCAGTAGTTGGTTCAACAATTAATGCTCCCAGTTCATGGAACTTTTTTAAATTATTACGGTCATTAAGCCTGACAATCAATTCCGGAGTACCAAAAAATTCATATGCAATTTCACAAATATTAAAATTTTCATTGTCTTTCTTAAGTGTAACAATGGCATCTGCTTCCGCACTTCCAACATCTTCAAGACTCTTTCTGGATATTTCTGATATATATTTTATATCAATATTATTAATTTCAGGATCCGGAATATTTGGGCGGCTTGTAGCAATGGTCGCTTTCCAACCATGATTTACAAGCTGGCGGGCAAGTGTTATTGATTGATGTTCATAACCAAATATGATGACCTCCAATGGACCGGCATGGGATTTATGTGTAGCCCTGCAATGACTTTCTTTTACAATTTGGATTGCCCATTTCATTAATGGGGGCCCAATAATTTGATTAAGAACAATGACAGAAACAAAAATAGAAGCAAAATTTTCTCCCCATACAGGATATTTATCAGCAACTACCGTAATTAAACCAAGGCTCATTCCTGCCTGGGATACAAATGACATCCATCCAATACGGTTATAATGTGGAGGGTCATCGCCCAGGGTTCCTCCTATCCAATTACCTATTATCAGTGTAAAAATACGTAGAAATACAAGTATTAATGTTACACCCCAGGTTTTAATTACCACATCAACAGATATTGATGCCCCGATAAGGGTGAAGAAGGCAACGTAAACTATAGGTATGGTATCATGTATAATCTTTTGAAATTCCCTTCGGAATGGAGAATAATTGGTAAGCAATACACTTGAAATGATGCCGACAAGTAAAGGCTCAATGTAGAAGCTATGGTTAATAAATGTTTCTGCAAGCAGATTGAACCCCAGTGCAATAAAATGAATGCTCCAGCCGCCACCCAATATGATAATTGCTTTTAATGTTGTATTAAATTGAAAAGATAAAATCCATTTAAAAAACAGATATAACAGATAGCTAATACCAAATGATACGATTAGCTCCGAAAATATGAGTAGGATTGTTCTAAATGAAAGGCTATTGCCGGAAAGCAGAGAATCTGTTATTGAAATTACCAAAGCAAAAAGAAGGACTACAAGGAAATCAGTCAATACTGTTACTCCCAGTACCATCCTGGTAAAAGGACCTTTTGCCCTTAGTTCATTAATTACGGCAATTACTGATGCAGGGGACCTTGCAACAAAAATTGTACCGGCAAGGGTTGAAATAGCGATTCTTCCATAAAAGTCTTGTGTTAAATTAAAAAATTCTAATCCTGTAAGGAAAAAAACTCCTAAACTTCCTAATAAAAATGATATTACAAGCTGGCTAACTGTTATCCATCTAATGCTTCTCATCCTGCTCCTAAGTTCGATAAAATAAAGTTCAGAGCCGGCAGCAAAGGCAATAAAGGGGAGGGCTATATAATCAATAAAGTGAAGTTTAGTTAAGGATTCTTTATTTATCATTCCCAATGCTTCCGGGCCAACAATTATTCCCATCAGTAAAATGCCGGTAATGAGGGGTAATTTAAAATACAAAACAAACCTGGAAATTCTGTTAGAGGATACCAGAATAATCCCAAATACAATAACTATTATAAGTATATCAAGAAATACCTGCATAAATAATTTCTGGCTGACTTTTTAATGAAAATTCACCTGTTTCAAATTGTCAAAATAGCAAAAAAATAGATTTTTTCCAATTTTTCAGTATTTCTAAATGAATTAATCTACATTCCTTAATATATATATTCATAAAATTTGTAATTTCGGAGTTTCTGATTTGGTTTATTGTTTTGAATAAGAGATTCATTATTATAACTTTTGTCAGAATCTATTCCTTTACTTTTTAAACCTAACTAAACAAAATAAAATGAAAATTAAGCAAATTACACTTCTTATTTTAGGTTTGTTTATCGCCTTCTCGGTTTTGGTTGATTGTATCAATAAAAAACATAGTACAAACGAAAATGATGACCAGGGAGCAATATCAGGCAAGTCGGTGGAACAATATAATGTACTGACAGATACGGAAAGGGAAGATGGTTGGCAGCTTTTATTTGATGGTGAAACTACAAATGGATGGAGAGGGTTCAACAGGGAATCTATTGGAACTGGATGGACAGTTGAAAACGGCTTTCTCGTTGCTCCCGGTTTGGGAGGAGATATTGGAGGAGATGTAATTTATGAGGAGCAGTTTGAAAATTTTGATTTAAAGTTGGAATGGAAAATAACCCAGGGAGGTAACAGTGGAATCTTTTTCCATGTTTTAGAGGGTGATTATGATGCTGTATATGCTACAGGCCCTGAATATCAGATTATTGATGATATTGGGTTTCCTCAGAAACTGGAGGACTGGCAAACAAGCGGTGCCAATTATGCGATAAATCCGCCTGAGAATGCTAAAATTAAACCTGCAGGAGAATGGAATAGCTCTGAAATTATCGTGAATGGCCCTCATGTTGTCCATTATTTAAATGGTATTAAAGTTGTAGAATATGACTTATGGACAAAAGAGTGGGAGGAACTGGTTAATAAAAGTAAGTGGAAAAATTTTCCTGATTATGGTAAAGCCCACAAAGGGCATATTGGATTACAAGATCATGGGAATAAAATCTACTTTCGTAATATAAAAATTAAAGTACTTTAACTAAATCTTAATTATATGAAAAAACTATTTTCTTTTATTCAACTGGCTGTAATTTTTACCGGTTTTTTATGGCTTACTTCTTTTACAGAGTTTTCAACAAACAACAATAGTGAAAATGAATGGGTTTCCTTGTTTAATGGGAAGGATCTTGATGGATGGAAAATTCATGGTACTGAATTGTGGTTTGTAAATGATGGTAATTTGGTTTGCGAAAGTGGTCCTGACAAAGAGTATGGTTATCTGGCTACAGATAAGAAGTTCAAAGACTTTGAGTTGAAACTTGAATTTCTACAGGATGCAAATGGGAATAGTGGCGTCTTTTTTCGATCATCCCTGGATGGTACGAAAATTGCAGGATGGCAGGTAGAGGTGGCTCCCCCGGGGCATGACACAGGTGGAATATATGAATCCTATGGTAGGGGATGGCTGGTGAAGATACCTGATGAGAAAGAGGATATTTTAAAAATGGGCGAATGGAATAAATTAAAGATCAGAGTGGTAGGGGAGAATGTCCAAACCTGGTTGAATGGTGAAAAGATGGTGGATTTTAATGATGAAAAAATAGGGGAGGCTATTGGTGTAATAGCTTTGCAGATCCATTCAGGAGGGGGCATAAAAGTAAGTTGGAGAAATATCCTTATTAAGGAACTTTAACTGAAATGCAGTATTATTATTTGTAAAATTCTAACTGGTACTTTTAAGAAAACTCATTATTTGGGATACGGATTTCGCTAAGGCCTTAGGGATGAGGCATTCGTGTTTTTGATAATATGTATTATTGAGAACAAATTTCAGAGTTTTTCACATATAATTTTAATCTAATTTTAAATCTATGAAATTTCAACTACTTCACCGGTTTGTTATTATTTTCATTTTTTTGGGATTCGTTGTTCCATTTAATTCATTTGCTCAACAAACCACTTTTACTACTCCTGAAAACTATTTTGGTTTTACACCTGGTGATGATAGAAAGATGTTTGACTATGAAGGGCTCATCTCTTACCTGAAGAAGCTTGATGAAGAATCACCACGTCTGAAATTAGTTGAAATAGGTAAGTCCCCCATGGGGAAACCAATGTATATTGCTTTTCTTTCCGATGAGTCCAACATAAATAATCTGGAATCATTGCGGCAAATTAATAAAGAACTGGCATTAAATCCTTCTTTATCTGATGCAGAAAAAGAAAAAATGGCAAAAGATGGAAGAGTATTTGTGCTGGCAACATTATCAATGCATGCAGGGGAAGTTGGTCCTGCACAATCAGCACCATTGATAGCCCATAAATTGGTTAGTACAGATTCTCCTGAAATGACAGGATGGTTAAAAAATGTTGTTTATATGATGGTTCCGAGCCATAATCCTGACGGAATGGATATGATAGTACATAATTATAAAAAATATGTAGGTACAAAGTATGAAGGGGCATCCCTTCCCCGGGTATATCATAAGTATGTCGGGCATGATAATAACCGTGATTTTGTAATTTTATCACAGGAAGATACCAGGGCTATTGCCAGGATCTATAACCAGACATGGCTTCCTCAGGTTATGGTCGAAAAACACCAAATGGGCTCAACAGGAACCCGCTATTTTGTTCCGCCTAATCATGACCCTATTGCTGAAAATGTGGATGCCGGCCTTTGGACATGGGTTGGGATTTTTGGCCAGAATATGCTAAATGATATGACCAATGCAGGCTTGGCAGGTGTTTCACAGCATTATATTTTTGATAATTACTGGCCGGGTTCAACAGAAACCTGCCTTTGGAACAATGTAATTTCATTTTTAACTGAATCTGCCAGTGCCAGGGAAGCAACACCCATTTATATCGAATCAAATGAGCTTTCCGTTGGAGGAAAAGGCCTGTCTGAGTATAAAAAGAGTATCAATATGCCACTTCCCTGGGAAGGGGGCTGGTGGAGGCTTGGAGACATAGTTAATTATGAAATTGCGTCAACCATGTCAATAATTAAAACGGCTTCTTTGCATAAAAAAGCGATCCTTAAGTTTAGAAATGATATGTGTCTGAGAGAAATAAAGAAGGGACTTACACAAGCTCCTTTTTATTATATGATACCGGCAAATCAGCATGATGAAAGCGAGTTGGTAGATTTGATAAACCTTATCAGAAGTCATGGAATTGAAGTTTTTACTTTAAAAGAAGATTTTTTGTTAAATAGCAGACAATTTTATGCAGGAGATTATGTAGTTCCATTAGCTCAGCCATACCGGGCATTGATAAAGGAAATTCTGGAAAGTCAAAACTATCCGGTCAGGCATTATACACCAGGAGGTAAAATGATGAA
>JAOZKQ010000338.1 GCA_029935275.1 Bacteroidales bacterium
ATAAAACACTGCCTTTTGAAGTACCCTGGTTGATACAGCATCATTCTGATCAAGTAAACGTTGCAGTAATCCTTCTATGAACCACGAAGCCATCGTTTCCCCGGGATGTTGCCGGGCTATGATCCAAATTTTTTTCTTGTCTTTTCCAGGATAGCCAATAGTAAGCAGGTCGATATCCCTTCCCTGTACTGTATTACCAATTGACTCTGCCACGCATAAGGAAGATAATTGCGAAGAATGGATCAAATCCAAATGTTTTTCATAAGAATAAGGTACAAAGTATGCATAAAATACCGAATTGTACTCTGGCTTATGGTTAATCGTAAGTATCTGTCCGTCAAAAGAGGTTGGAACCCTGAACCAGTTTAAACGGTCATAAGATGCAAGGGCATTGTAATCTTTCCATCCTTCAGGCACAAATGATCCGGCAGCATTTAATATCTTAATTTTACAAGGATATCCCTCCACTCCCTGAAGTCGAAAATAAAACCATTGAAAAAAATCCGAGTTTGTATCTTTACGTATCTTCAATCGGATATCGTCTAAAGAATCTTTGGAAATAACCTGGATATTTCCTCCGTCAAAATTTGATGAAATGTTCATATTAGTAGATTTCTTTTGGGTAAAAATAGCTTAATTATATAAATACGGCATAGAAATATGCTTTTTACTATTCAATTTTTTTGTAATTTCGAAGTTAATATTAAGTGTCTCTCCATAAAGTCAGTTATTTTTTTGTAGGAACATAATAGCCCCAAAGTGGGCGTAAGAAAATAGCCCGGGGCAACGCCCTGGGATTGGTGATAGGCAATATGTTAGCGTTCCATGTAAAAAGGTTAAATTGAAAATGGAATAATGCATGGAACGCAATATTGAGAATATGTCAAATTTATAGGGGACTTCTAATCATTATGAGAAAATTGAATATTGCAGTTGCACAGTTTGAGCCACATGATGGAGATAAAAAATACAATTTATCTATTATTGAAAAACTAACAAAAGAAGCTAAAAGGAAAGGAGCTGAAATAATTAGCTTTCATGAGATGTGTATTACTGCCTATACTTTTACTTCAGACTTAAATAAAGAAGAAATAACTAAGTTAGCGGAAGAAGTACCTAAGGGGAAAAGCACAAAAGAGTTAATCCGGCTTTCTAAAAAATATGATATTCCAATTTTAGCAGGCTTAGTCGAAAAGGATGGTAAAGCCATTTACAATACTTATATCTGTGTAACAGCAGATGGTATTATTGCTAAATACAGGAAACTACATCCCTTTATAAGTAAATATATATCAGCTGGTAATGAATATATCATTTTTGAATTAAAAGGATGGAAATGTGGAATTCTTATCTGTTATGATAACAATGTTATTGAAAATGTAAGGGCAACTGTCTTAAAAGGAGCAGAAATAATTTTTGCTCCCCATGTGACCGGCTGCACACCTTCAGCTATGCCCGGGAGAGGATACGTGGCAGATGAATTATGGAAAAACAAAAAAAACGACCCTGTTTCGTTAAGACTTGAATTTGACGGACCTAAAGGACGGGGCTGGTTAATGAAATGGCTTCCTGCAAGAGCTTATGATAATGGCCTTTATTATCTTTTTTCAAACCCTATTGGTTATGATGGGAAACATTTAAAAAATGGTAATTCTATGATAATTGATCCATATGGGGATGTACTGGCTGAAATAAAATCATTTGAAGATGATATTACTATTGCTACAATAACAGATAATAAAATAAAACTATCCGGTGGATGGAGATATAAAAATGCCAGGAGGCCAGATCTTTATAGAGATATCATTGGTCAAAATCATGAATCAAAGACAAAACCTATATGGCTAAAATAAATAGGAATATAGTCTGATAATAAAGATGCAATACTGAAGGAGACTTCTAATTATTATTATTTTTCAAGAAACAAGTAGAGTGAATGAGATACAAGACACATATTTTATTTAATAGCCGTAGCTATTGAAGAAAATTTTAACGAAGGATATCGTTTGCTATCCTTGTTCCCAAAGGGTTTTCATAAAATCCCATATCCTTCATCATATTTATTCACAGTATCCCGATATTGTTTCATAAATTTGATTTGACTATCCGCCATTGGCGGATGAAAACTTGATTTGAACTAATTTTTAGAAGTCCCCTGAAGGCTAAAAATTCCATTTCAACCGGAGAAAGCTAAATGTTAATTTATTGGTAATATCGGCTCCAAATTTACCCTGAAAATATTGGAAAATAAATGAAAGAGACAGGTTTTCCTGTATGGAATAATCAATGGAAGGTCCCAGGAAGAAGCCATCTTCCGAGGGATAATAAATGGTAGCAAAAGTTCCCGTTAATAAAGGAGTAAAAGGGTAGGACACCTGTGCAAGTATGTTATAATCGGTAAATGTAATATTCTTTACGTTTAAGGCTGAAAAATAGAACTCTCCAAAACCATTATAGTCATATTCAATATTTGAATAGAGGAAATCAAGGCCGATATATAAAGAATTCCTGAAGGTGTAATCACCCGATACAGAGATCATGAATTGTTCCGGATGCGAGTTTTCTAAAGAATGAAACCAGGTAAACTCGCCTCTGAAACCGGCCCCTTTGATATTGCCTGCCCAGCCGGTACCAAGCACAAAATCTTCATCTTCGAAAACCCCAGTTAAAAACTGGATATCGTAATTAAATGCTGAAAAAATATACCGTCCGGCAGCTGTTACCTTATTTGCGCTGTCAACTTTTGCTGCAAGATCAACAGATGAAGAACTTCCTGTGTAATATTGAACCCTCAGGGCATCACTTCCGGGCCGTTCAATATAATCGAAATCGAAATAGGAATAAGCATTAAAAATATCATTTGGGTTCCAGACCATATTCTTCGACCAGTTTATTCTTTGCCTCCCTGCCCGTATCTGGAAATTTCCCGATGTATAATCGACCCACAACCTGTCAATGGTTGAATAAAGAAAGAAGGAAGGCTTATCAAGCATCAACCAGGATAAATTCATCCATCCACCATCACCACTAACCATTTCAGAATAGTCAGGGATAAATCGTACCAGATCACCATATAACAAGCGGTTTCTTAATTCAAGGTCAAATGTCCACTTTTCATTTGCGTAATACCTGAAATTAAGCCTGTTATGAATTTGGTTCTCGGCCAGCCAGTCTTCATCCCACTTTTCAAACATCACGGATTGCATATTGCTCAGGTAACCGTTAAATACAAACTTCTTATCCTGGCTAAAAATAGAAGTAGGTACAAGAATAAAAACGATCAATATTATACTGCGCCGGAATGCATTCATAAAAACAGATTTAGCAGATTGATAAAATTTCAATTCATTTTATTTCATCAGAGTCTACTTTCCCATCGACAAGCGTAATAACCCGGCGGGCTTTTTTTACAACCCTGGCATCGTGGGTTGAAAAAATAAAAGTAATATTCTCTTCCTTATTTAATTTTTCCATAATATCCAAAA
>JAOZKQ010000339.1 GCA_029935275.1 Bacteroidales bacterium
GAAAATCCATCTGTTGTAGATGTGCTGAACCCACGCCTGGCCTGGATAAATATTGCTAAAAACAATGAACGTGGACAGTTTCAAACAGCCTGGCAAGTCAAGGTTGCAAGTACTAAAGAAAAGCTTGCCCAGGCTGATTTATGGGATAGTGAAAAGATAAACTCCGACCAATCGACCCGGGTAAAGTACGCGGGCAAGCAGCTAAGTTCACGCCAGGAATGCTGGTGGCAGGTGCGTACCTGGGACCGGGATGGAACAGCCTCAGAATGGAGTGAACCAGCTGTATGGAATATGGGGATTTTAAATGCCGATGAATGGCAAGCCAGTTGGATTGGAGCGCCATGGCAAGGAGAGGAAGCGCTTCCAATACCTGATGGTGGTCCAACTACAAGCCCGGAAACATTTAACCCTCCGGCACCATTACTCAGAAAAGAATTTGAAATCGAAAAAGAAGTTGCCAAAGCAGTAGCCTATGTTACAGGACTGGGTTATTTTGAGCTTTATGTAAATGGCAATAAAGTTGGTGATGATGTACTCGTGCCAAATCAAACCAACTATGGCAAACGACCTGGATTACCTGAAAGATTAATAAATCTTGATGATAATTTTAAAGAATACAAGGTCATGTACCTTGGCTACGACGTTACAACCCAGTTGATTCAAGGAACGAATGTGATCGGAAGTATTTTGGGAAATGGTTTTTACAATCCTGCAAAACACTGGACTGAGGCCTTTGGATCCCCCCGGTTTTTAGCTCAGGTTCACATTAGCTATACTGACGGCACAGAAGATATTATTGTAAGCGATGAGTCATGGAAAGCATCGAAAAGCGCCATTTTAATGAATATGGTGTATTATGGAGAACACTACGATGCACGAAAAGAACAACCCGGCTGGAGTACTTCTTCCTTTAATGATTCGAATTGGGAGAATGTTGTCATCAGAAAAACTCCGTATGGAAAGTTGGTCGCACACACTTCACATCCGGATAAAATAACAGAAAGACTCTCTCCTATCTCCATTGAAAAACTTGAAAACGGAAACTATTTAGTTGACTTTGGAGTGGAAATTTCCGGTTGGCTCAGGCTAAATGAGGTCAAAGCCCCATCAGGTCATAGAATTGATATAAAATATAACAGTAGTGACTTTTCCGGCAATAACTCTTATACTTTTAAGGGAGATGGACCTGAATCTTACGCAGCTCGATTTAATTGGTTTGTTTTTAGAAGCGTAGAAATCTCCAATTGGCCGGGGGAATTAAAAGCTTCCCAATTGACTGCTGAAGCAGTGAATACCTACATTGAGGTATCCGCAAAATTTGAAAGCTCAAATCAATTATTTAATGACATCAACAAAATATGGCGAAGAAGTCAGCTTGACAACATGCACGGAGGAATAGCAAGCGATTGCCCGCACAGGGAACGTTCTGCATATACTGGCGATGGACAGGCGGCTTGCGTCATGGTCATGCATAATTATAATGCTCAAAACTTTTATCACAAATGGGTGCAGGACATGCTGGGTGCTCAAAATGTAGAAACCGGCTACGTCCCGAATGGCGCTCCCTGGCAACCTGGATGTGGAGGGGGAGTGGCCTGGGGAGCGGCAATATGCATCATCCCCTGGGAATTCTATGCGCAATATGGGGCCCTCGATATGCTTGAAGATAATTATGAAGGTATGAAAGGATATGTCCGATACATGAAAACATGGGTAGATAAAGATGGTATTATGTTTTCTCAGCGGACAGCAAAGGACGGAAAGCCGCTTAAATGGTTTAATCTTGGAGATTGGGTAGGCCCCGGCAAAATGGCCCCTAATGATATGGTGCACACTTTTTATTTTTGGCGATGTGCCGATTTGACTGCCAGATCAGCCGCAATTCTAAATAATCATGAGGAAGCAAAAATCTATGCTGATCTTGCTGAGAAAACCAGGAAAGCCTTTCATAAGCGGTTTTATGATGCAGAAAATGGCAGCTATGGCAATGGGGGCGGGAATATATTTGCTTTAAAAATGGGAGTTCCAAAAGATCAACATGATAAAGTTGTCGCTTCGCTAAAAGCAAATATCAAAGCGAATGACGGGCATTTGGATACAGGAATTTTTGGGACCCAGTTTTTCTTTGAAATACTCTCGGAAAACGGAATGCATGATCTTGCTTATGAAGCCCTGAACAAACGAACAGAACCAAGTTACGGGCATTGGCTGGAACTCGGGGCAACTACCACCTGGGAAAGATGGGATGGGAAGAATTCAAGAAACCATCCGATGTTTGGAGGAGGTTTGGTTTGGTTATACCGTAAACTTGCCGGTATGAACGCAGATCCGGCCCAACCCGGATACCGGCATATTATTTTCAAACCTCAGTTTATCCATGATCTTGATTTTGTGAGCTATTCTAATAATACACCTTATGGAGAAGCAGGCATCACCTGGAAACAAAAGGAGGGAAACTATGTAATGGATATTACCGTTCCTGTTGGGAGTAAAGCTACTATTTATGTGCCTGTTGATGATATAAACAAAGTAAAAGAAGGAGGCAGTCCGATTGATCAGATAAAGGAAATACAGGTAGGGCCCATGGATTCTGACAAGCTTGTCCTTACAGTTGGTTCCGGGGATTATCACTTTGAATTTTAACCCGGACATTTCCAATTATCTGCACGAAGTGCAAAAAATATCAATAGGGATTTTTATAGGGGAATACTATAAAATCATTAAAAGTATATGAGTACCATAAACAAATTACTACTTTTGATCTAAAATAAACGATAGCTAACTGTTGGGTTTTCTCCAACTAATAAGAAATTATTCTTAAATTAATTCTATATGAACCTAAATCTGGCCGTTCTAATTGACGGAGATAACATCCCATCAGCATATGTAAAAGAGATGATGGAAGAAATAGCTAAATACGGAAATCCAACCATCAAAAGGATTTATGGTGACTGGACAAAACCTAATTTGTCTAAATGGAAAAACCTGCTACTGGAGAACGCTATTACCCCAATCCAGCAATATGGATATACAAAGGGGAAAAATGCTACAGATTCAGCAATGATAATTGATGCTATGGACATTCTGTATTCTGAAAAAGTAAATGGATTCTGTTTAGTTTCAAGTGACAGTGATTTTACCAGATTAGCAACCCGGTTAAGAGAGGCGGGAATGCAGGTAATCGGAATTGGAGAGAAAAAGACTCCCAATCCTTTTATTGTTGCATGTGATAAATTCGTTTACATTGAAGTTTTGAAAAACCAATCCAAAGGCAGAGAATCTGAAAATGAGAAAGACCTGATTAAGGATACAGTCGATAAAATCACTGTTAAGGAAATTAATTTAATATCAACAACGATTACGGACTTATCCGATGACGATGGATGGGCATTTTTGGGAGATGTTGGGAGTTTATTACAAAAGAAACAACCAAATTTTGATCCCAGAAATTACGGTTTTCAGAAATTGACCCCATTAATTAA
>JAOZKQ010000044.1 GCA_029935275.1 Bacteroidales bacterium
AGTGTAAAAGAAGTCAATGCTAAAATCTCCTGTATCATAAGTTATTTTTTAGAGGAATAATCTCCCTGTTTGATAAACAATAAATGACATGATCCATGCAAGGCTTGTCGTATAAAAAATAGTAAATGCTGCCCATTTCCAACTCCCTGATTCTTTCTTAATAGCGGCAATAACTGCCACACATGGAAAATAAAGTAAAATAAAAACCAAATAAGATGCAGCAACAACAGGATTATAAACATAGGATCCTGCTTTTTCCCCCTGAGTATATTTTTCCTGTTTTAAATTTTTTATAATGGAATTTGTACCAACACTCTCATCGGTCGAGGAATGATATAAAACGCCCATTGTACTGACAACCACTTCTTTTGCAACAATACCTGTCAATAAACTTACGCTCATTTTCCAATCAAAACCGAGGGGTTGCATGATGGGTTCAAAAAAATGCCCGATCTTTCCAATGTAAGAATTTTCCAGATTTGAATTTGCTGGTACCTGCTGCTTACCTGAAAGCGCTTGTGTAGAAGATTGCGATGAAGAAGAGCTATCCTGATCTGGACCCAGGGGATAATAACTCAGGCCCCAGATAATAACCGAAGCTACTAAAATTACACCACCCATCTTTTTAAGATACTGACCACCTTTGTTCCACATGTGTGCAATGGCAGAACGCATGGTAGGTACACGATAAGGTGGTAATTCCATAACAAAGGGCACTTCATCGGCTTTAAACAAAGTTTTATTAAATATTTTTGCAATAACCGAAGCCATCACTATGCCAAAAGTGTAAATAAGAAATAAAACCAGGCCTGGATTTGAGGGAAAGAATGCCCCAATAATCAAAATATACACAGGCAAACGAGCACTGCAAGACATAAAAGGGTTGATAAGCATAGTTACCAGACGATTATTTCGATTTTTAATGGTACGGGTTGCCATTATTGCAGGGACATTGCACCCAAACCCCATAATCAAAGGAATAAATGATCGTCCATGCAGGCCAATTTTATGCATAATCTTATCCATAATAAATGCAGCACGGGCCATATAACCGGTATCTTCCATCAATGAAATAAAGAAAAAAAGAATAAGAATATTTGGAAGGAAAACAATTACACTGCCGACACCTCCAATAACCCCATCTACAAGTAGATCAGTGAATGGCCCGGGTGGTAAGACATAGCTCAACTTTGAAGACAAAAATGAAAATAAAAGTTCAAGCCATTGCATAGGATACTTTCCTACCTCAAATGTGGCAAAGAAAGTGATGAACATTATCAGAAACAGAAAGGGAAACCCAAATAACTTATTGGTAAGAAAAGCATCAATAATTTCTGAATTACTCCTTCGCATTTTGGTACTTTTTTCAAAGGTTTCCTTCAATGCACCAGAAATAAAACCATACCTCGAATCCGTTATGATAGTCTCACTATCTTCTTTAATAATGCTCTCCAGCCTTTTTATCTCTGCATCAGCAACTTCATCAATTTCATTGAAAGTCTCCCACCTGGAAAGCGAAAATTTAGCTGCCTTGTCCTTTTCTAAAAGCTTAATTGCATAATACCTTGAAGATACTTTATCTGTAATATTTTTGATTTTCCAAATTACATCCTGGATTCTGTTAATAGATTTCTCGACCTCAACGCCATAGTTAATATGAATGTGCCGTACATGTGGTTCCTTTCCTTCATAAACCCTTATTACCTTATCAAAAAGCTCTTCCAGACCTTCTCCCTTTGAAGCAACAGTTGGTACAATAGGAATACCTATCATCTTTCCCAGTGAAGAAAAATCAAACTTATTACCTGATTTTTTCAGCTCATCATACATATTTAGCGCAATGACAACCCGAACATCCATATCAATAAGCTGAGTAGTAAGATACAGGTTTCTTTCCAGGTTGGAAGCATCTACAACATTAATAATAATGTCAGGCATTTCCCCAAATATGTATTTACGAACGTACAATTCATCAGGAGAATACGCCGAAATTGAATAAGTGCCTGGCAGATCAGTTATATTTAATAAATAACCATTATGACGAAACTTAGCTTTTCTGGAATCTACTGTTACACCACCATAATTACCAACATGTTCATGCGAATGTGAAACATTGTTATACAAAGTTGTTTTCCCGGAATTAGGATTTCCTACCAGAGCTATGTGAATAGATCTTCCTTTCTCCTGTGCAGATAGTTTTAGTTCTTCATCAGTAATAACCCCATTAAATTTTGCAGAATTTGCTTGAGAGGCTTCCTTTTCAGTAATTACTTCAACCAGTTTAGCTTCACTCCTTCTTAGAGATATTTTATAACCCATTACCTCGTATTCAATGGGATCTTTAAGAGGGGCATTTTTGATTACCCTGACTTTTTGCCCTCTGACAAAGCCCATCTCAATGATCCTCTTCCTAAAGGCACCCCTACCTTTAACCCTTATAATAAAAGCACTTTCATTGCTAAGTATTTCTGCCAGGTTCATAAAAATTATATTACCATAATAATTGTACAAAAATAAACTATCCAGATCAACCCATCAATACCAAAATATGGGTATTTTATGAACAGGTTAAACATAAGGAGCTTATGAAACTTACTCAAAAGGGTAATTCAGGAATAGAAATTTACCCCGGATTAAAATATTTGATAATAAAATGAGGTCAAAAAATAATCCGAATCCCGATTCTAAATCAGGAAATCAATCCTCAAACCAATAATATATATTGATGATTCGAAAAAGGGAATACAAATTTTAATGCAATTCATTTAAACTACATCAAACCGTAAAATATAAACTATTGGATTTTTCTCTGAAATCCACTATTCCTTTGTATCCTCCAGATCTTCAAATTCCACCTTTGTGTAGTCATTTGAAACAGTGTTTTCAGTTTTCTGTGGATCTGTATCAGGTGTTTTTTCCAAAAGTACAGGATTAGCCTTTTTAATAAATTCTATTACTTCTGCCAATCCATCTGAGAATTTTTCGAAATCTTCTTTATAAAGAAATAATTTATGCTTTTCGAAAAAAGGCTGGCCATCCCTCCCAAATCTTTTTTTACTTTCAGTCAGTGTCAGGTAATAATCATTCCGTCTTGTGGCTTTTACATCAAAAAAATAAGTCCTTTTCCCTGCTCTTACTGCTTTTGAAAAAATATCCTCACGGTCATTTCTCCCATTCTCTCCTTTTTTATCAAATCCTTCTTCCATTCTTAAGTTGTTTATATTAGGCTATTTTACAGGAGACAAAAGTAAAAAAAAATTAAATTATTAGAAATTTATTTTTCTAAATCTAAAGATACAACTACTTGTAGTGAAAGGATTATTATTTGCTTTCTTTATTTATATTTGTCTGAAAATTAAAAAAGATTGTATTTTTGCAGTTATATTAAAGTTCTTTAAAATTATGATTAACCGAAGGTTATTGAGAATTAAGGTTTTGCAGGTTTATTATGCTTATGTTAAAAAAGATAATGCTTCCCTAAACTCGGGAGAAAATGAGCTCTTACATAGTATTGAAAAATCTTTTGACCTATATTATTTATTATTTCAGTTAATCATTGATATTGTTACATACGCTGAATCCAGAATAAATTTGGCGCGTCAAAAAAGAATGCCTACATATGACGACCTCCATCCAAACACGGCTTTTATTGATCTTTGGTTTATTAAAGAGTTGAGCCACTCTCCTTCTTTTAATTCTGTGATTAATCAAAAGAAGCTTAGCTGGATAAACTATCAGGAAGTGATAAAAAAACTATTTTTAATAATTTCAGAATCTGATGATTATCAAGACTTTATCACTAAAGACCATAATCCTGAGAATGAAATGGCATTTCTTATCAAAGTCTATTCAGAATTTATAGCAACATCTGATGATCTCAGTCAATGTCTTGAGGAACAAAGTATTTATTGGAACGATGATATGGAACTGGCTATTTCTGATATCATTAAAACTATAAAAAGGTCAAGGCCCGGAAAGATACTGTTACCTGATGGTGATAAGATGTTTAAAAATACAGATGATAAGGATTTTGCCATTAAACTGTTTCGTAAAACAGTTTTACACCGGAAGGAAAATAAAGCATTGATAGAAAAGCAGGTCAAGAACTGGGATGTAGATCGAATTGCCTTTATGGATACACTAATCATGGAACTTGCTATTACGGAAATGGTGGAATTCCCGGAAATACCGGTAAAAGTATCTCTAAATGAATATATTGAAATTTCGAAATGGTATAGCTCAAATAAAAGTGGCAACTTTATTAATGGGATACTTGACAAAATTACAGCACGACTAAGAAAATCTAAAACCATTGTGAAGCAAGGAAAGGGTTTAGTCGGTGAAGTTTGATCTTGTATTAGAGTGCCTTAATTCACAATATCAAAAGCTAAAATAGCTTACATATTTTAAGGCATTAGCTTTATTAATTATTTTTCTAAGGGTACTGATCAAATATTTTCAAACTTTAAGGTGGTCAACAGAGTCCGTTTAGAAACATTAAATATATTTAGTTAAATTTGGCATCTTATTAATATTTAGCCATTTAACCCTTTAATATATTAATATTCTAACTTTTTAAGCAAAACTCTTTAATTAATTTATTAATAATTGTTGTTTTACTATTGGACAACTAAATTAAAACTCGTTATTTTGCATCCGGAATTTTCATAAAATGAGAAGAAGTTTTACCATATTGTTTTCTTTTTTAGTTACATTGTTGATTTCTGTCTCTTGCGTAGATAAAAACAATAATTCTTCTGATAATCAGTTTGCTGTAATAGATTCGCTGACAGGTAATCCAAAGATTGTTTTTAACAAGGATTCTCATGACTTTGGCACAATTGTTCAGGGAGAAATGGTAAGTTATACTTTTTTATATCAAAATGAGGGGGATGGAGGCCTGGTTCTTACTTCTGCTTCATCTTCCTGTGGTTGTACTATTCCAAATTATAGTAAAAAACCTTTGCTTCCGGGTAAGGAAGGCAAACTGGAGGTCGTATTTGACAGCAAAGGGAAAATGGGTACACAAAACAAAACAATTGCAATAAGGACAAATGGTGTACCGGCAAGAAAGATATTAAATATCCATGTCGTAGTAGTTTCACCTAGTATGAATTAAATCAATTTTTTTAAATAATTAATTATGAGTAATTTACAATTTATTTTTCTAATGGCACCACCTGCAGAAGGTCAAAGCCCACTTACTACATTTCTTCCACTTATTTTAATAGTGGGCGTGTTTTACATGTTTATGATCAGGCCACAAATGAAAAAACAAAAAGAACTAAAAACCTATAGGGAAAGTTTAAAGAAAGGCGATAAAGTAGTAACAACAGGTGGAATTTACGGAAAAGTTGTAGAGATAAAGGATCAATTTGCCAGTGTTGAGATTGCAGACAAGGTTAGAATTAAAATTGACAAAAGTGCAATACTAAAAAGTCCAGACGATATTCCTGCACAAAAGTAAAGTTTTCTTCAAGCCTGTATATGTTTTTATAAATCAGGTTATTAAGGTTTAAGGATTAATGCAACTTCCTAAAATAAATTTGTCCGGCAAAAAAAAATGGCTGAAAGAGAAAATTGACAGAGATTTTTTTATTTTTCTGTTTTTTCTTTTTCTATCATCTCTTTTTTGGTTACTAAACGAATTAAATAAGGAAGCAATTGCTGATGTTTCTATCCCGGTTCACTATGAGAACCTTTTTAAGGATAAGATTCTGATTAATGAGGTCCCCTCACATATTGTTCTCAAAATCCAGGCTCCAGGGCATACACTGTTAAAGTATAAGCTAAGTCCAAGATTGGTACCCATAAGCCTTGATTTGAAATCTTATCTGGTATATCAAAGAGGACAATCATTCGAATATTATGTGGTAACAAAAGACCTGCGTGGAAGATTAAAACGCAGATTTTCCGGTGAAATGAATATTCTGGAAATTCAACCTGACACACTGTATTTTAAATTTGATATTTCAAAATCAAGGAAAGTCGCCGTAGTACCCCATATTAATTTCAATCTGGAAAAACAATATATGCTAAGTAGTGCCGTAAGCACTTCACCGGACAGCATACTGGTTACAGGTCCTTCTTCAATCATTGATACTTTAAGGGATATACATACCGAAAAAATGAATTATCCCGGACTAAAAAGAGCGATAAATGAAGAAGTCGAACTGATTAAAACAAAGGGTATTAACTATTCAGTAGAAAAAGTTTTTATTACAATACCTGTTGAACAATATACTGAAGCCACATTAAAAGTTCCTATAATTGTGTCAAATTTGCCGGATTCTTTAAATCTAAGAACATTCCCCGATCAGGTTACCTTGACTTGTAACGTGGCTCTGGGCCGCTATGAAAATATTACTCCAAGAATATTCAGGGCTGAAGTTGATTATTCTTCTATAAGTACAAATATTGGGAAACAATTAAAGGTAAAAATAGCTTCATTTCCTGATTATGTTCAATCAGTTAGAATAAGTCCTGCATTTGTGGATTTTATAATTGAAAAAAAATAATGTGGAAAGTAGGAGTTACCGGTGGAATCGGTAGTGGGAAATCATATGTTTGTGAGGTTTTCAGAAAACTTAATATACCTGTTTTTAATGCTGATAACATAGCACGCGAAATTACAGAAAATGATCTGCAGATAAAGCTTCTTTATAAGAAGCTGTTTGGCAATAATATATATAGAAGCGGGAAGTTAAACCGATCCAAAGTTGCTGAAAAAGTATTTATTGAAGATCAATTACTCAAGCAGGTCAATCAAGCAATTCATCCGATTGTATTTGAAAAATTCAATAATTGGGTAAAAGAAAACAAAAAGTATCCTTATGTCATTAAGGAGGCTGCTATAATTTTTGAGTCAGGTGCTGAAAAAGAATTGGATTTTGTTATAACCGTTTCTGCTCCTGAAGAACTAAGGATAGAAAGGGTGATGCATAGAGACCAGGTGGGCAGGAAAACTGTTAAAGACCGGATTCTGAAGCAATGGACAGAAAAAGAAAGGATTAAGCACGCCAATTTTGTTATTGTAAATGATGAGAAAACTCTTCTATTACCTCAGATTCTTGAAATTCATCAAAAATTGACACAACAAAAATAGCAAGTTGCCTCGATTTGTTTAATTTTGTGGCCTGATTTATGTGGTATCCTTCCTGTTCAAAAAATTATTCAGGAAGATTTATAAAAATATTTATTTAGTAGTTTAGATTGAAATGGGGAAATTTGGAAAATGGATAGCAGGTGGACTGGGCTGGGTTTTTTTAGGACCAATTGGTGGAATACTTGGGTTTACGCTGGGAGCCCTGCTTGATGGACAACAGGCTTTTCAACCGGGATTGGGTAGCCGTAAAACTACAACAGGTGATTTTGCCATGAGCCTGCTCGTTCTGATTGCAGCCGTAATGAAAGCAGATGGTAAAGTTCTGAAGTCAGAATTAGACTACGTCAAAAATTACCTGATCCAATCTTTTGGTGATGATTCTGCCAAAGAGGCATTGGGAATGCTCAGAGACATACTCAAGCAGGAAATACCATTGGATGATGTCTGTATCCAGATCAGGCAGAACATGAATTATTCTTCGAGATTGCAACTATTACATCTTTTATATGGACTTTCTGAAGCTGATAAAAGAATTAGTAAAAAAGAATTTGATCTAATTGACAGGATTGCATCAAAAATGGGAATCTCGTTAAAAGATAAAGATTCTGTTAAATATATGTTCATTCCTAAAACGGATAGTGCATACAAAATTCTTGAACTGGACCCTGAGTCAAGTAATGATGAAGTAAAGACAGCTTACCGGAAAATGGCTATGAAATTTCATCCGGATAAGGTAAGTCACCTTGGAACAGATTTTCAGAAATTTGCAAATGAAAAGTTTAAAAAAGTAAATGAAGCATATAGTAATATAAAGAAAGAGAGAAATATAGCATGATCCGGTAAGGATCCGCCTTAACCAGTTGAATTTTTGTTAATACATGAAATTATGGATTTAAAAGAAATTGTTGCCATTTCAGGCAAACCCGGACTCTATAAATTTATTTCCCAGGGGAGAAGTGCAATTATTGTAGAGAATATTGAAACAAAAGCCAGAACAAGTGCATTTGCTTCGGAAAAAGTAAGTACACTGGCTGATATAGCTATTTTTACAGAGGATGAAGAAACTCCTTTAAAAAATATCTTTAAAATAATCTTTGATAAGGAAGAAGGAAAAGAAACAATCTCTCATAAATCAAAACCCGAAGAACTTAAGGCCTGGTTTAAAGAAGTACTTCCGGATTATGACGAGAAACGAGTTTATGTTTCGGATATTAAGAAAGTAGCTTTATGGTATAATGCACTTGCCCGTATGGAGATGTTGGTTTTTGATGAGGAAGAGAAAGAAGAAAAGGAAAGTAAGGATGCTGCGGGAAATGAAAAAGATGAAACAGAAGAAATAGCTGGCAGTAAAAAAGAGGATACAGGGGATAAAGAATAACTATGAAGTCTTCTCACCCCTCTCCAGCAATAAAAGCCCGGAGAACTTTTGTTTCACCAAACCTGGTGATAAAGGGATTCGAATCCCTTACGGAATACTTCAATAGCCTTGCAAACAGAAATTTTAGCACTTTAAATGACCTGGAGCATTGGTTACTGGAGAGGAGTGAACTTGCCTCCATTCTTGAAGAAGAGCTTGCCTGGAGGTACATTCATTTAAATTGCAATACAAGGGAAAAATCACTGGTTAAAAAATATGAGGATTATGTAAGTAAGATTGAACCAGAGATTAATAAACATTTCAACCTGCTCGATAAAAAGCTTTTAAATTCTCCCCTGGCAGATCAGCTTGATCCGGAAAAATACAAGGTTTTTAAAAGGACAATAAATTCCAGAGTAGAGATTTTCCGTGAAAAAAATCTTCCTATAATATCTGCACTTCAGGTAGAGGAACAAAAGTATGGAATCATATCTTCAAAAATGACCATCCCTCATCATGGAAAAGAACTTACACTTCAAGAGGCAGCCAATTTCCTGAAAGAACAAAATCCTGATATCAGAAAGGATTTTTTCTTCAAAATTAATGATTGCCGTATGAAAGATGCTGTCCATCTGCAAGATTTGCTTGGCTCATTAATTGAAAAACGACATCAGTTAGCCATAAATGCTGATTTTAGTAATTTCCGCGAATACAAATGGGTTGAAATGGGCCGGTTTGATTATACTGCTGATGACTGTTTCCACTTTCATGAATCAATAGCCTCACAGGTTTGTCCACTGGTTGATCAGATAATGGAGCATCGTAAAGAAAAGTTGAACTTACAAAAGTTGCGACCCTGGGATCTTGAGGTTGATCCGGATGGGAAAGCACCCCTAAAACCTTTTAAGAATGTGGAGGAATTGGTTGATAAATCAATTATAAGCTTCCGAAATATCCGACCTGATTATGGATCTTACCTTGAGACTATGAAAACCGGTGATTTTCTTGATCTGGATTCACGAATTGGAAAATCACCAGGGGGTTTTAATTACCCATTATACGAAAGTAATATTCCTTTTATCTTCATGAATGCTACCGGAAATTTACGTGATCTTGAAACCATGTTCCATGAAGGGGGGCACGCTATTCACAGTTTTTTAAGTTCCGGCCAAAAATTAGTTGAATATAAAGAGTTACCTGCAGAAGTGGCAGAGCTGGCATCCATGTCTATGGAACTAATATCCATGGATCAGTGGCATCATTTTTTCCCAAATAAAACAGACCTGTTACGTGCAAAAAGGACTCAACTTGAAGGAGTAATTCAGGTACTACCATGGATCGCAGCCATAGATAAATTTCAGCATTGGCTTTATACAAACAAAGATCATTCCGGAGAAGACAGAAACCAGGCCTGGAATGATATAATCCAGGTATTTGGCAGTAAAGTTATTGACTGGAGTGGTCTGGAAAATTACCGGGATTTTATGTGGCAAAAGCAATTGCATATTTATGAAGTTCCATTTTATTATATTGAATATGGAATTGCCCAGTTGGGGGCCATTGCAGTTTGGAAAAAGTATAAAGAAAACCCGGAGAATGCACTGGGCCAATTTGAAAATGCTTTGTCGCTGGGATATTCTGTTCCCATTCCGGAAATTTACAAAGCTGCTGGCATCTCCTTTGATTTTTCAGAGGATTATGTGAAGGAGCTTATTGATTTTTTAGCAAACGAGTTGCAGAATATCCAATAAACCGGAAGGTTTTTTTGAGTTTTGCATATTGATATTTGTCTTTTCCAGTTTTTATGGTTTAGATAGTTGATTTTAAATGATTTTCTTATTGCATTATGTGTGGAATCGTAGGAGTATTTGATTTAAAAACAGAGGTAAATACATTAAGGCCTCAGATCCTGGAGATGTCAAAAAAGATCAGGCACCGTGGCCCGGACTGGTCAGGTATTTATTGTGGAGATAAAGCTATTCTTGCCCACGAACGGCTTTCTATTGTTGATCCAGCCTCTGGAGGACAACCTTTATACAGTAAAGACGGGAATCTTGTGCTTGCTGTAAATGGAGAAATTTACAATCACGTGGAATTAAAGAATAATCTTAAACAGGACTACGAGTTTCTTACAAAATCAGACTGTGAAGTAATTCTGGCATTGTACAACGAGAAGGGAGTAAACTTTCTGGATGATCTGAATGGCATTTTTGCTTTTGCCCTTTATGATAGGGAGAAAGATGTTTACCTGATTGGACGCGATCATATTGGCATTATCCCCCTGTATATGGGATGGGATCAGTATGGGAATTTTTATGTTGCTTCAGAATTAAAATCACTTGAAGGGGTTTGCTCAAAAATAGAAGAATTTCCTCCTGCCCATTATTTGTACAGCAAAGATGGAGAGCTAAAATCATGGTACCAACGAGACTGGATGAACTATGAAAATGTTAAAAACAACTCCAGCAGTGTTAGTGAATTGAAGGAAGTATTGGAAGCTGCTGTTCACCGCCAGTTAATGTCGGATGTTCCTTATGGTGTACTTCTTTCAGGTGGTCTTGACTCATCTGTCACCTCAGCTATTGCCAAAAAGTTTGCAGCTAAAAGGATAGAATCAAAAGATACTAAAGAAGCCTGGTGGCCACAATT
>JAOZKQ010000340.1 GCA_029935275.1 Bacteroidales bacterium
ACCTTTTTCGATATAGCTCAACCACCTTTTTCGATATAGCTCAACCACCTTTTTCATTGGGTTTATTGAAAAGTAAATATAATACATAATTCTTTCGGACTCATTAGTCATCCTACCAGTACTAAGGCAACATCGAAAAATCATCTGCATCCAGATGCACAGGAAATTTTTCACGAAATTCATTCAATTCATTCAATGAGATTTTTACAGTTTCTAATGATTCCTCGTAAGGCTTTGTGGCAGAGATTATCTTTCCCCTGGAATCAATTAGCATTGAATCGCCTGAATATGAAATAGCATTAGCATCAACACCAATCCTGTTTACCCCAAGCACATAGCATTGATTCTCAAGAGCCCTTGCAATGAGTAAGGCTTTCCATACTTCCCTCCTGCTCTCCGGCCAGTTGGCCACATAAATTAAGACATCATAATCATTCCGGTTCCTCGACCATACCGGAAACCGGAGGTCATAACAAATAAGCGGACGAAACCTCCAGCCTTTGTAATTTACAATTAGTTTTTCTGAACCGGCAGCAAAGGCCTGGTGCTCCTCTCCCATTCTAAAAAGATGTTTCTTATCATAAAACTGAAACTTTCCATCCGGTGTCATCCATATCAGGCGATTAAAAAAACCAGCATTTTCTTTAACAATGATACTCCCTGTAAATGCAGTATTCCATTTTCTGGCATTATTCCTTAACCAGTTAATGGTTTCACCATTCGTAGTCTCAGCCAAACGCGCAGAATTCATAGTAAAGCCGGTACTAAACATTTCGGGCAAAACAATTAATTCTGTATCTGGCTTATAGGCATCCAGGAGGCTATCTATCTTTAAACGGTTATCCAAAGGGGATTCCCAGCTAAGATCTAATTGTAAAAATGTAATAGATAGCATCCTTCATTAATTTTAGAAGAAAATATTTTCTCAAATATAGGAACAAAAAAAGACCCGTAAAAAACGGGCCTTTAAATGTGATTAAATATTTTTTATTTTTCGGGTGCGTATTTATCCAGTATTCCACTAACCAATGGCCGGTAATACCTCCAGAAAAATTCATGTTTATCCGTAATATCTTCTCTAAAGAATACATTTTTGGCAATTCTTTCAATATTATTAAAATATGCAGAAACAGGTGACACCATATTGTTAGAAAAATCACCACAGAAATAGAAGTAAGGATTTCCATTCGGACTTTGAATCACTGCCGGAAATTCATTTGGGATAAAATGAGTACTGAGTAAAGAATCTCCCATTTCATTGGTATGTATTTTATATGAAGCAAGCACTTTATTACTACCAGGAAGCATAATATCAAACCACCCCGAGTAACTTAACTGGTAGGGCAAACCATATTCATCCATAGTCTCACTGCAGGTATATATATAAGGAACTTCAAAGTCAAGATGAACCTTATATTCCAGGACTACAATTTCATTTTCCTCGTTTACAAAAATAATTCCGCTATTTTTAAATTCCCAGGGAAGATTATATTGCTTCTTATAAAGATTAACAGCCCAAACAGGAAGTTCATCATTCTCCTCTTCTTTCAGGCTTTTAAGATATTTACCAGTCCAACCGGTCCAGTGGATATCAAAAAGATCTTCAGTTTTCTTACGTTCAAGGTCATTGGTTGGAAAACCAATAAAATTATACTCAGCAATAACAAGTTTTTTACGATCGGTCATTTCTTTAATAAACAGATAATCGTTGTTGTTCAGTCCACCATAGATCTTTCTTGACCTCCGCTCATTACTCATACCCTGATACCAATCGTTAAAATAAACTCCATAAGTATCAATAATATAAGCAGCGTCATATTCATTCGCCATATCAATAACTTCATCTAACTTTACCCTTCTTACCTCATATTGTCTGTTTCTAAAAGGCTTAAGGGGCACAAAACCAAAATAATCATTTCTGTAGGAATAAGGCTTGTTGTTAGATTTTACAAATTTTTCGTGATTTAGCACCCAATGAAATGAACGATGATTATGCCTCTGGAGGGAAGGAACTGTTTTATTCAAAATCATTATTTGGAAAGGTCTTTTAGACTCTATAGTCCATTTAAATAATGATATTGCCGGCAATATCAATAGAACTGCCAGAATAAATAGAATTACTTTAAAGGATTTACTCATTTTAAAATGTATTAATAAATCTATTAGAAATGAATATTTTAAAAACCAATCAGATTATCCGGTAGCACAAATTATAAAATATAAATATACTAATAATACGTCATTTACAAAAAAATAAATACACGTATATTCTGATATAGTTTATAATGTGCCTAATGATCTGTTCTTAATAGTTTTAAATTATATACTGTTTTTGAGCAATTTTGTTACAAAAAAAGCAAGGTTTTTAAATAAATGAAGGGAAAAATTGAAATGATGAAATGAAAAAATACAAAAATGAGTACATAAGTGAATGCTCAAATGATATGGTGAGATGCATAATCAATTCCAAAACCTGCGTTCGGGAATTGATTTTATTTGAGTTGAATCAGGGCTTCGCCAATTGTTTTTGCAGGAAGTTTACAAACATTGTTCCGGCATACAAAAATAAGGTTTTCACCTTCAAAAAACCGATCTCTCATTAATGGCAAATAAGCTGGTTTTGTTCCTCCGGCCAGGATAATCCCGGGTAAAAAGTGCTGGTCAAGTGAGGCCCTTAATTCATGTGCAGAACTACCGGTTATTACCACCTCAGACGGTTCATGAATAAATGAAAGCATTAATCTTCCCCAATTGGAATAATACGGGCCATTTTCCAGCAACTGATCTTTGATATTTATTAACATCTGCTTTGCTATATTTGTATATTCTCTTTTCTCAAAATAAACAGCTAAAGAAAAAAGATTCTCTGCCATTATTGAGTTCGAAGCAGGTATCACATTATCTGAAAGCTCCATTTTACGGGCAATTAAATCATTGCTCATATCAGAAGTATAAAAAAACATTCCCGATTGCACATCATAGAAATGTTTTAGCACATAGTCATTTAATTTTTTTGCTACCAATAGCCAATCCTCGTCAAAGCCAGCCTGATACAAAGCCATAAATGCATCGATAGAAAGACTGTAATCATCAAGAAATGCATTAATATTGGATCGTCCATCCTTATAATTCCTGTTTAGTCTTCCTTCTTCATTCATCTGGTTCAGAAGAAAGAGAGCACTTTTTTCAGCAGCTGTAAAATATTTCTTTGTCCCGAAAACCCGGTAGGCATCAACGTAAGCTTTTAACATTAAAGCATTCCAGGATGTAAGTATTTTCTCATCCCTGTCAGGTTTTTGTCTTTTTTCCCGCTCGATGAAAAGTTTTACGCGGATGCTTTTTAAAATTTTATTGAACTTTTCGATTTCCAGGTCATTTTTCCTACAAAAGGCCTCTTTTGTCTCAGTTACATACAGGATATTTGTTTGCTCCCAATTCCCTTCATC
>JAOZKQ010000341.1 GCA_029935275.1 Bacteroidales bacterium
CGGCGGGAAGCTGAGATTTGTGATTCTACCTCGTTCATGGTGCGTTGGAGGTTCAAAAAGTTTTGGTTGGCTTTAAGGTCAGGATAGTTTTCTACGGCTACCATAATCCCTTTCATAGCACTGGTGATTTGATTATCTATGTCAACTTTAGCATCAGAGTTTAAACCCGGGTCCATGGCCTTGCTGCGCAATTCAGTTACTTTTGTTAATAAATCCTTTTCGTGGGTCATGTATTGCTTTACCGTTGAAATTAGATTAGGGATCAGGTCATACCGTTTTTTAAGTTGGACATCCATTCCCCCAAAAGCATTGGTAACTTCGTTTTTTTTACGGATCAATCCATTGTACATAGACATAATGATTAATCCCACTACCACAATAATGACTAAAATAATAATAACTGGTGTACCCATTTTTTGTTCTTTTATTAAATTATTTTTAAAATAGAATTTGATTTAATCAGCATGCAAGTTATAATTATCTTTTTAAGAATTCGCTGCTTTCAGGAAGTTTTTTAACCAGGTTTCAAAGGGAAAGTTTATTTAAAGTCTATTTTATTTATTTGTTTTAAACTTGTAATAGGAATAAATGATTAGCCATTAAGCTATTATTTCACAAGAATATTAAATCCCAAAGATCGGGATTTAACCTTAGGCAATTCAGTCATTTAAAACTTTAGACACTTTTTTTGTTTCATGAAGCAGCTTCAATTTGTAATTGATATGGTTCCTATTGAAAAATCGCATTGTAAAGGGGATTAAGGTCAAGTTCGTCGTCCATTTCCGTTTGCAATGTAATCAGTTCATCAAAGAGTTGTTTTTTCTTATTTGAAAATTCATCTTTACTCGCCAGGTTATTTATCTCCTGGGGGTCTTTAAGCATATCAAAAAGCAATACTTTATTTGCTTCGGGATATGCAATTAATTTAAACCCGTCTTTACGGATCATACGCTGCGTTTTAGTATAGCAACCATATATTGCATTATAATTACTTTTAGTTTGTGTGCCTTTCGCAAGGGAAAGAAGACTGCTAAATTCAACATAATCAGGTTTTTCAATACCGGCAAGTTCCAGGGTAGTTGCCATTATATCCTGTAAATATACATCTGCATCCACTTTTTTGTTTTTTTGTATATCAGGTCCAATCACTATCATTGGTGGGCGGATGCTGTGATCATACATATTTTGTTTTCCAAGTAAGCCATGGTTTCCTGCTGCTAATCCATGATCTGCAGTAAAAAAGATATAGGTATTATCAGCTTTCCCACTTCTTTTAAGTGCCTCCATTATTTGATTGATTTGATAATCCATGTGAGAAATAATGGCATAATACTCCTGACGGTTAACTTTAACCGCATACTCGGTTCTGGGAAAGGGAGCTAAAGCCTCATCGCGTAAATCTTCCCCACAACCTATTTTTTCTTTATCAGGGTATAAGGGCATAAAACTTTTTGGCACGGAAATATTTTCCAAAGGATACATATCAACAAAACTTTTTGGCGACTGCCGGGGATCATGAGGCGCGTTAAATGCCAGGTACATAAAAAACGGCTCATCCTTGTTTGCTGCTGAATCAATAAAGCTTAAAGCATCCTGTTTTAGTACCTCGCTCCAGTGGGTCCCATCTTTCCAATAACCATTATATTTTTTGTGCCATGGTAGCCAGGTAGTATCGTTTTCATTTAAAGGCCGGTTATAACCTTCCGGTGATTGATTAGGCATTCCCGGACGTTTGTGAACCACATTATTGAAGCATTTCTCAGGATCTACTTTTACATGCCATTTGCCAGTCATGTAGGTGGTATATCCGGCATTTTGCATAAGATTTCCCCACATCTTGCCCTCTTCAGCCCGTTGTTTAAAATCTTTTTCCATTTTAAGTGCCCGCCAGACAAACTGACCTGAATTTAACATGGCCCTGCTGGCAACGCATACTGCCCCTCCCCAGGCACCCATATTATAGGCATGGGTAAATGTCACACCTTCTTCTACCATTTTATCCAGTGCCGGAGTTTTAATTTCATCATTACCCAGTGCATGGATCGTTTGATAACACTGGTCATCTGCAAAAATAAAAATGATGTTTGGTTTTTCCGGATTTTCAGCTTGCTGGTTACACCCTGTAAGAAACATGCTTAACAACAAAATCGTGGAAATAAGAATGGATGATAAGGTTCTTTGTTTCATAAGTTTATATTTTATTTACAGGTTCTTAATATTTATTATATATGAAGAACTAAATTTTGTTTTATTGGTGTACAAGTTAGAAATATCTTTTTAAGAATTCGTTCCTTTTTGGAAGTTTTCTTTGCCAGATTTCAGGGGTATCTTATGCAACTGTTTTGAAGTTAAATAAAATTACTTAATTTTATGAGTACAATGAAAGATGCTAAAGCTAAAAATAATCATAAGTTTTTAATCAGGTGGATAATCTTCACAGGCATTGTTATGTTTTTTGGCTTATTCATTAGTTTTGCGATTGGCTTTTTTATCAGCTCTTTTTTGGAAAGTCAATTGGCTCCTGGGCTCGCACATGCTATTGGATATAGTTTTTTGGGTGCTGGTTTGGGTGCTTTAATTGGCCTGATACAATGGAACTTGCTTCGTAAGAGAATTGATCTTTCAGCTAAATGGATTTTAATCAGTGCAGGGGGGATAGCTCTTAGTGAGTTGGTGGCAGGAATTGCTTTATGGCTTATTGGTTCGAGCAGAGATGTTAGTGTTGAATATATGGGGCAGGGGATGCTGATTTATTTATTAATTTATACTATCGGAGGCCTGGTGGTGGGTTTGCTTCTACGTCCGGAATTAGAAAGATTTAGTTTAAAATCTCATTTATGGGTATATGCATGTATGCTGGGATGGGGATTTTCTTTTTTGGTCTTTTTACTTGGGGCACAGCTGAACCATCCACTTAAGATATTTATTGTACTTTTTATTGGATGCCTGGTTTTTGGGGCAATTACAGGCAATTTTATTTTGAAAATACTCAATGAAAAGAAGTTAGTGTAGGATAAGCAATAGTTGTAGTTATCAAAAGAAATGGAATTATTGTATATCACCAAATTGTACACTCCAGACTTTGAGGGAATCATTTCCAAAACTTTTATAGGAGCGTTGAACAATTAATTCAATTTTATTGACTCCAGATCTGATTATTAATGTATCCAGATCGGAAATACCCAGTATCTCCCCTGAAAATGTAATTTCACCGGTGTAATTTTCATTTTCTGATAATTTCAAAGAGTCTGAAATACTAATATGACCGGGATTTAATTTAATAAAATCATAATCCATATTGTTGACCTCTTCCAGAAATTTATCTAAAGTGTGCTTATTTTCATCCGGAGGACTTAAAAGATTTGTTCTTGAGTTCCCCTTATCAACATATATATCCAATAGCATTTTTCTGGCTTGATTCCTGAATGATTCATCATATT
>JAOZKQ010000045.1 GCA_029935275.1 Bacteroidales bacterium
TTGTGCAGATGTTAGAGAAAAATATTAATTGTCCGAAAACATCCAGTACCGGGAGGCTTTTTGATGCCATTGCTGCCCTTACCGGTTTGTGTTTGATATCTGATTTTCATGCTGAGGCACCGATGAGATTAGAGGGCGCAATTGGGGATAAACCAGATGACTCTTTTTATGAGGTTGAAACAGGACGAACAATTTCTGTAAAGCCTATGATCCGTCAAGTCGTAATGGATTTACAGCAGGGTGTTCCGGTTGCTGAAATTTCCTTGAAATTCCATAATACGATGGTTGAAATAATTCTAAGTATTGTTAAATCGATTAGTGATACATCAGGACTCAAAAAGGTGGTTTTGTCAGGGGGTACTTTTCAGAATAAGTATATGCTCGAGAAGGCTGAAAATAAATTAGAAATGGAAGGTTTTGAGGTGTTTGTGAATGAGAAAATCCCATGTAATGATGGAGGAATTGCCCTGGGTCAGCTTGTTATAGCTGCAAAAAAAAGAGAATCAGGCCTTTTAGGCTGACTCCCCTTTTTCTATTATTAATTAGTTTAAGCTTAATGCTATAAAGGCTCAACTAAAAATATCCATACTCATTATACATTTTTCTAAGGGCATCTGATACATTTTCAAAATTCAGATAATGCTTTTTACATCCAATACGGGAACAAATGTAAATCCGGCCCCCTTTTTCAAGTGACAAAGGGATCATTGGAGCACCACATTCTTCACATATATGATGACTGATTAATTCTTCATGGCATTTAGGGCAATGAACTTTTAATAATTCATCTTTAGGGAGCTCAATATCCGATTCATGGTTAAAACAACCATAATACGAGCAAAGCCTGAACTTTCCTTTTTTCCCATTCACCTCAATATCCACCCTGATGGATGGCTTTTTGTTAATCAGGTGATAAGGATCCATTAGTGATTTTTTGCATTTGGGACATTTTACGCTTAATGCTATTAATTTTTCCATAACTTGAAATTTTCTGATATGAATATTTGTCAATTACATAAAATAATTTGATCTTTCGGCCTCATAATAGTACGAAATATTTGTTAATTGTACAAGTTTTTCTGATAATAAAGTAAATTATTTACTGTGCATGAATTATCTATAGCCATGAATATTGTGGAAATATCCACAGATTATGCAATAAAAAATGATTCTGGAAAAGTGCTGGAGATAGAGATTGAGATAGGGGAATTATCAGGTGTAGTAGAAGAGGCTCTGGATTTTGCAATGGAGTCAGCTACAAAGGATACAGCTTGCGAAGGTGCAAGCTGGAAGATTGTTAAAATTAAGGCACGGGCTAAATGTAAGTCAACCGGCAGGACTTATGAGCTTGATAGTCTCTATAGTGCTTGTCCGTTTTGCAATGAATATGGCCATGATTTGATTCAGGGTAAAGAGCTGAGGGTGAGATCTATTCTTGTAGAATGACCAGTCTTTATAGATTCGAAATAAATTAGTTGTTATTTATTTCACATTTGTTTATCTTTGTCAGCAAATTCATTTAAAAAGAATTGGATAATGTGTGATACTTGCGGTTGCGGACAGGGAGAAGAAATTACCATAAGAAAACCAGGAGAGAAATCAGAGCAACATATTCATGAACATATACATGATGGTTCCGTACATTCTCATGTCCATCATGGGACAGATGATCATCACCACGATCATGACCATAGTCATTCTCATTCTCATAATCATGGAAGAAATGTATTGGTTGAACAGGATATCCTTCTAAAGAATAATCTGTTAGCTGAAAGAAACCGGGGATATTTTGAGGCAAAAAACCTTACTACCCTGAATCTTGTTAGTTCCCCCGGATCAGGAAAAACCAGCTTATTAGAGAAAACTATTTTAGATTTAAAAGAACAACATCATTTTTATGTTATAGAAGGAGATCAGCAAACGATGAACGATGCTGAAAGAATTAATAAAACCGGAACTGAAGTTGTTCAGATTAATACAGGAGAGGGTTGCCATCTTGACTCAGTTATGATTCAAAATGCAGTTAAAAAACTGCAAATATCTAAACCTGGGTTCCTTATGATTGAAAATGTAGGAAACCTTGTTTGTCCAGCTCTATTTGATTTGGGAGAAAAGAAGCGGGTGGTTATCATGAGTACCACAGAGGGAGAGGACAAACCTGCCAAATATCCAACCATGTTTCAATCAGCTGATCTTTGCATAATAAATAAAATTGATCTGTTACCCTATCTTGATTTTAATATGAAAAAAGCAAAAGATTATGCAATGAAGGTTAATTCGAAACTTGAGTTTATTGAATTGTCAGTGAGATCAGGGGAAGGAATGGCGCAATGGTATAATTGGTTAAAGGCTTTGGTTCTTGTTTAGATATTTGAAGTAAAACGCATAGTTTAATTCCTAAATAATAGATATGGATACATTACCAGGGAAGACGGTTGAGAGGCTTAGTCAGTACAGACGAAGATTATTAAACTTACTGGATGATAATGTTGAGTATATTTTCTCACATGAACTGGCAGAAATTATTCAGATATCAGCAGTACAGGTTAGAAGGGATCTGATGTTGCTTGGATTTTCGAGTGTTCACAGGAAGGGCTATCCAGTTGAGATGCTGATTGAAGTTATTGGACAAAGATTAGATGATGAGAAAGAACAAAATGTAGCTATTATTGGGATGGGTAACTTAGGTACTGCCCTGGCTTCCTATTTAAACGGAATCCGTCCGAAGCTGAAGATTGTTGCTTTATTTGATATAGACAAGAAGAAAGAAGGAATGGAAATTGTTGGTGTAAAATGTTATCCTTTTTCTGAGTTGGGGAAAGTGATTAAATCAAAAAGAGTATCCATAGGCGTAATTACAGTTCCTCAAACTTCTGCAAAGAAGGTGGCTGCACAGCTCGTTAAAAATGGCATTAAGGGAATCCTTAACTTTACACATATTCCTCTTAATGTTCCATCTAACGTTTCTCTTGAAGAGTATGACATGATAACATCACTGGAAAAAGTTGCCTATTTTGTAAAAGAGAGCCAGGAGAAATGAAGTTTATAGCTAATGTTATATGGCTGGTATTTGGTGGTTTGCTTATTTCCCTGATGTACCTTATTGCCAGCATCTTTTTGATCCTTACAATTGTTGGTATTCCTTTTGGAATACAGACATTGAAGCTTGCCAGTCTTGCTATGTGGCCTTTTGGCAGGGAAGTTTATATTGATTCCCCACAAGGTTGTATTGGGATTTTTCTGAATATTATTTGGATTCTGTGTGGAGGGTTCTGGATTGCTGTGGCTCATTTGATTTTTGGGGCATTGTTTGCAATTACCATAATAGGAATTCCATTTGCCTTACAGCATTTCAAATTAGCTTCCATAGGCATACTGCCTTTTGGAAGGTCCATTAAATTTGATTGACAGGGTTTTTCTAGAAAAAATATCTTACCCCAATTCCTCCATCAAACTGAAAAGTGGTTGCCGGAATCAACATAAGTGAAGGAGCAACCTCCACAAAAACATCTAAAGGAATCTCCGAAAACATGTAATCAAGCCCTACGGGAAGACGTACACCCAGGTGGAAATTGTCAGAAATACCCATTTTTACCCCAACACCAAAATATAAGGGTAGCTTTCCTGAATCTACGTTTATGAGACCATATTTATGCCATAAATAATTGACATTTATGGCAAAGTAACCATCATTATAAAATGACCATGCAAGACTGGCATCAAAAGCAGTAGTTTCACCTGTCCATAGTTTTAAACTAACTCCTGTTGGTGAACCAAAGATAGCTCCAACTCCAAAACCAGAATCCTGGGCTTTTAATGTGCCTGTAAGTAGGATCCCCAGAAATGCTATAAATGCAATTTTTTTAATTCCCATTACTATATTTATTCGTAATATCTTGATCTTCCAGTATTTATTATTGGGCCGAAAATAAGAGCATTGCAAAAGATCTTATTTGTTCCGTACCAAACTCCTCTGAAATTTGTGTTGTCAAAGATAGAAATAATTTTCCCTGCTCCCATAGCATTAACCAGTAGAAATGGAGTTTTTGCTATTTGTTTAATATTTGCGTCAGAAGCATAGCCGCTGAGCAAGGGGCTTTCACTATAATTGAACCACTTATAGTCGGTCGATTCAGAAAATTCGACAACATTTGCAGTGGTTTTAAAAACAGGGATCTTTGAATTATGATAACCATAGGCTAAAGGATGGCTTAGATCCAGGTTTACTTCAAAAATAGCTCCACTAATTATCTGCTTACTATATTCTTTACTTTTATTTGCATAATTAATTTGTGCAGATGTATCTGGTTTTGCGCCCTTTTTATATTTAATCTTTATAAACTTATTTGATGAAAGCCATTGGTTTGCGCTTTTGTAGGCAATAAGGTTCCCTCCTGACTTCACCCAGTTTTTTAATTTACTAATATCCGTATCATCTAGTTCATTATAAGAGCCTCCGGGGAGAATGATGCTTGTATATTTTGAAAGATTGAGTCTGCTCAAACGGGTTACTTCTGTCATTGTAATGGGAAGTTTATAGCGTGTATCGAAAAGATGCCATATTTCCCCTGCATCCCGGCTGCTAATCCTACCTCCAACAAGCATAAGAACCTTAGGATAGTTCACCGCAATAAATTTGGGGCTACCTAAATCAATACCATCTGAATTCCATCCGGTTTTTAAGCCATAAATATCAATTCCATCTTCAATGGCGCATTTTTTTAATAATTTACTGATTTTATCATGTGATAACTTTTGATTAGTGGCGGGTATAAGGATAGTTCCATATCCGAAATCTTCTTTAATGTCTTTTTCATTATAAGTGAATTCAGAAGTACTCACCTTTACAGTTACCCCGGCTTTTAATAGTTTGAACAAGGCGCGGGGAGCATAATATTCATCCCATTTAAAAACATATGCATAAGGAATTTTTTCTGAAATAATTTCCCCTGGCTGAAAATCTATATTATTAATGATACCTCCAATATTATTTTTATTTGAAATGCCTGCATAGGGCATATTAAATGACATGGGAAGGTTCCAGGTGGATACATCATAAAAAATACTATCCTTGAATTTATTAACAGGTTCAAAGAAGCTGCGGATCAATCTGAAGTTTTCTTGCTCCATAGGAACAATATAGGAATCATTTGTACTGAATTCAAGATTACCTGTCTGGTAATTATTACTTAAATTATGCACTTGTATATTATGTCCTTGCAGGAGCTTAATAAATTCATAGGTTTTACCATGGTCATACCTGTCACCAAAAACATATGCTTTAACAGTAGATTTCGAAGCTTCTTTAATTCCGCTGGTAAAAAACTCTTTTTGGTAGTTTAGTAATTCATCTTTGAGAACATGAGCAGCATTAATAGTAGAGAGGCTTACACGAAACTGGTTTCTGATGGCAAAAGGAAAGGTGAGTTTACCATTAACAGTTTCTCTCTCAAATCCCCGAACACTGGCTTGTTCAAACAATATACCAATACCCCCGTTGATATCAGGATAGGATGATCCTTTCCCAAAATAGTAATCATCAAAAATTTCTTCGGAGAAATAAAGTGAACCTATTTTGTTCAGGGCATCTGAATGATAGGAAGCAATTTTTTTTGTTAAAGTATAATTTTTATCCGGTGTTAACGGGTTGTTTCGGCTTTTTACCCCGGGTTGGAAGAAAAAGCTTGAATTTGAACCCATTTCATGATGGTCTGTAACAACATTGGGTCTCCATTCCTGTAGTTTCTGAACCCGGCCTTTGCTTTCAGGGTTTGTAAGTAAAAGGTAATCCCGGTTAAGGTCAAACCAGTAGTGATTTGTTCTGCCACCTGGCCAGGCCTCACTAAATGCAAGATTATTTGGGTCAGGAGAGATCTGTTGACTTTTGTACATATTTGCCCATGTCGTGAATCGTGTCAGACCATCCGGGTTTAAACAGGGATCAATCAAAATAATACTGTTTTCAAGTACTTTTTCAATTTCATCGCCTTCTGCAGCAGCAAGGTAATAGGCTGAAAGCAGTGATGCATTTGCGCCACTGGCTTCATTGCCATGAACCGAATATCCTAATAGAATTACCACTGGCATGGACGAAATATCTGTATTTGATGATTTGGTAGGGTCACATAGGTCCTGATGGGCCTTTTTTAACTCATATAACTTACTCTGATTGTCGGGTGATGTAAAAATCAGGTGGAGAAGAGTTTTGTTTTCATAACTTCTTCCATATTCCTGTATAACTGCACGGTCAGATTTTGCTGCGAGGAGTCTCATGTAAGCCGTCAGTTGATCATGAGAAACATGCCACTCACCAACCTGAAATCCTAAAAAATCTTCAGGTGTGGGGATTTCCAGATTCAGGGATATATTCTCAGGTAGATAATAGTTTAGATCCACTTTCTGAGCAAAGTTTACAATTGATAGGAGAAGGAAGAGAATTAGGCTAGTTGCTTTTTTCATTTTTATATATTTAAACTGGAGTTTCTTTTTGTAGCTTATCTTAAAGATATATGAACATATGCCGATAAATAGAATTGTCCAAAATTAAGAAAAAAAGTGAATATGATTATGAATTAGCCATGAGAAAAAATATCACCACAACCGAGATGGTTATTTCATGTCGCATTCCATCTGGCCGAATTAATAAAAATTAAAAAATAGACAGATGAAAATATTTTTCTAAGTTCTGCTAAGTTTACATGTTTATCCAGATTGGTTTCAATTGTCGTTTTCTTATATTATTTTTATGAAATAAAAATTCAATTATTATGATAAATCAGCAATTAATCAATCCAACGAGTATTGTTGTGATTGGTGGATCAGATGATCTTTCAAAGCCGGGAGGAAAGGTTCTGAAAAATATAGTGGATGGCAATTTTAAAGGTGAACTTTTTGTAATTAATCCTAAATCAGATCAGGTTCAGGGAATTAAATCATATCGTAATCCTGAGGATATGCCTGATGTTGACCTGGCAATCCTTGCTATTGCTGCAAAGTATTGCCCAAATACGGTGGACTTACTGGCCCGGAATAAAAAAACCAGGGCTTTTATCATATTGTCAGCCGGGTTTAGTGAAGAAAGTGAAGCAGGAGCAATATTAGAGAAGCAAATTGTTGAGATAATAAATGATACTGAATCTTGCCTTATTGGTCCAAACTGTGTTGGTTTTTTAAACCGGAATTATAATGGTGTTTTTACAGAGCCAATACCTGTAGTTGATGAGCAGGGTGTAGATTTTGTCTCAGGGTCAGGTGCTACAGCTGTATTTATAATGGAGTCGGGTATTCCAAAGGGGCTTACATTTTCAAGTGTATATTCGGTTGGCAACAGTGCCCAGACAGGAGTAGAGGATGTTTTGAAATACATGGATGAAACTTATGTAGCGGAGAAGAGCCCAAAGGTGAAATTGCTTTATATTGAGAGTATCCGAAAACCAGAATTACTTCTAAAGCATGCAAGTTCCCTGGTTAGGAAAGGTTGTAGGATTGCTGCTATAAAAGCGGGGACTTCAGAGGCTGGTAGCAGGGCTGCTGCCTCACACACAGGTGCTTTAGCATCTTCTGATATGGCTGTGGATGCCTTGTTTAGAAAGGCAGGAATTATTAGGTGTTATGGGCGTGAAGAACTCGCAACTGTTGCTTCCATATTAAGATTTCCTTTTCCAAAAGGAGGAAATATTGCTATTATAACGCATGCAGGGGGGCCTGCTGTAATGCTTACTGATATATTATCGGAAGGTGGTTTTAATTTGCCTTTGATTGAAGGATATGTAGCTGAGGATCTGCTGGCAAAACTTTTTCCGGGTTCTTCAGTAAATAATCCAATAGATTTCTTGGCTACCGGAACAGCCGAACAGCTTGGTGCAATAATTGATGCCTGTGAAAATGATTTTGACCAGATTGATGCAATGGTTGTAATTTTTGGTAGCCCGGGCTTGTTTCCTGTTTATGACGTTTATGATCTGTTAGATGAGAAAATCAAGACTTGTAAAAAACCTATTTATCCGGTTTTGCCCTCAGTGATTACTGCCAGAAACGAGATTGATAGTTTTCTTGAGAAAAAGAATGTGTTTTTCCATGATGAGGTATTATTTGGCAAAGCATTTTCAAAAGTTATGCAAAATAAGCCACCAGCTGATTTGCCGGACATTATAAATGCAATAAACAGAGTAGAAGTCCGGAAACTTGTGGCTGAAGCTGAAGATGGGTTCCTGGAACCTGAAGCTGTTAGCAGAATGTTGGATTTATCCGGTATCCCCCGGGTTCAGGAGGAGGTTGCCACAACAATTGACGAGGCAGTTGAGTGTGCTGGTAAAATAGGTTTTCCTTTGGTTATGAAGGTGGTAGGCCCTGTTCATAAATCTGATGTTGGAGGAGTTGAATTAAATGTTAGTCGAATGGATAAGGTAAAAGAGTTATTTACGCAAATGATGAAAATCAAAAACTGTAATGCTATATTATTTCAACCTATGGCATCAGGGATGGAATTTTTTGCCGGTATAAAAAAGGAAGGTGACTTTGGCCATATGCTTCTTTGTGGGCTTGGGGGGATATATATTGAAGTACTAAAGGATGTATCAAGTGCCTTGTTGCCAATAAATGAGAATGAAGCCCATAATATGATAAAAACTTTGAAGTCGTATGCCTTAATAAAAGGTGTTCGTGGCGGGAAAGGGGTGGATGAAGTTGTTTTTGCAGGGATTTTGCTTAAATTATCTGAATTAATTAGAGAGGTGCCGGAGATTGTTGAGATGGATTTGAACCCTTTATTGGCTAATGAAAAAGAAATATTTGCAGTGGATGCCAGAGTGAGAATTGAGAGGATAAATAATGGGATTTAATAAGTTGAACTCTGACTGTAGGTTTAGGTTTGGCATAATAATCTGATAATAAACATTAATTTTCTTATAAAATAATTTTATATTTGTAAACAAAATTGGAGAATACTAAACTGTAAAATTACAAAATATCATGAATAAAATAGGTCTTTTTTATGGTCCATTGGGAGGATCAGTTGAAAATGTTGCAAAAAAAATATTAAAGGTATTAGGAGAAGATAAGGTTGATATTATATCTGTTCAAAATGCTACCGCTGCAGATGTTAACAAATATAGCAAAATAATTTTTGGAATATCAACCATTGGTAGCCATACCTGGCAGAGGGAAACACCCAGTAAAGATTGGGATGGTTTTCTCCAGGAGCTGAATCACATTGATTATAGTAATAAGCTTATTGCCTTATACGGACTGGGTGATCATTTAACTTATGCCCTCCATTTTGTGGATTCCCTTGGAGTTTTGGGTGGAATGCTTATTGAAAAGGGGGCACATATAATTGGCCAGACTTCTACGGAAGATTATGATTTTAAAGATTCGGATGCTGTGATTGACGGTGAATTTATAGGTCTGCCATTGGATGAAGATTTTGAATCTGACAAAACTGATGAAAGGATCAAAAATTGGCTGGACAGGATTCTTCCATTATTTGAATAAAAAACTATTAGTTACGAGGCGGTTTCAAATACCGCCTCTTTGTTTAGCGTTCATGTTATAATAATTTAAATGAATGAGAAATAATACACCTGTAAATGCAAAAGTAGTTAAGGACGAGGTTCTTAATAGTGGTCTTGAGAAAATTGGGAGAGGGAGCATTCGGGAGATTGTTAAGCTGGTAAACAGCATTGAAGCAAAAACAGGAACAGAATTTATCCGGATGGAAATGGGAGTTCCTGGTCTTAGCCCTCCACAAGTTGGAGTTGATGCGGAAATTGAAGCTTTGAAAAGGGGGGTCGCAGCAAAGTATCCTATGATTGAAGGGGTAAAGGACCTGAAGGAGGAGATCTCAATATTCATTAAATTATTTCTGAATATTGATATCAATCCGGAAGCTTGTATTCCAACGGTAGGCTCTATGATGGGAGCCATGGCTTCTTTTATGGTTGCAAACCGTAATGACCACACAAAAGAAGGTACCTTATTTATTGATCCTGGTTTCCCTGTTCAAAAACAGCAGGTTAGGGTATTGGGTCATGATTATTGCTCTTTTGATATTTATAATTATCGTGGACCTAAATTAAAAAGTAAACTACTTACTTATTTAAAAACCGGGAAAATTTCCAGTATTCTTTATTCAAATCCTAATAACCCTTCATGGATATGTTTTACGGAAGAGGAATTGCAGATAATCGGTGAGCTGGCAAATAAATATGATGTAATTGTTATTGAAGATCTTGCATATTTTGGAATGGATTTTCGTAAAGATTACTCCCAGCCTGGAAAACCACCTTACCAGCCAACTGTTGGTAATTATACTGATAATTATATTCTTTTAATATCCAGCTCCAAGGCGTTTAGTTATGCAGGGCAGCGTGTGGGTATGATGGCTATATCGGATAAATTATTTGCAAGAAAATATCCTGATTTATTAAGGTATTACACTTCTGATGGTTTTGGGTATTCTATGATTTATGGTGCATTATATGCACTATCTTCTGGTGTTACTCACTCTGCTCAATATGGCCTGGCAGGAATTTTAAAGGCTGTGAATAATGGCTCCTATAATTATTTTGAAGATGTAAAGGAGTATGGAGAGAAGGCTAAGATTATGAAGCAACTGTTTCTGAATAACGGATTTAGTATGGTTTATGATAAAGATATTGATCAGCCTATTGCCGATGGCTTTTATTTTACATTTTCATATCCTGGATTTTTAGGTGTGGATTTGTTGGAAGAATTACTTTACTATGGTATAAGTGCAATTTCACTTGAAATTACAGGAAGTTCCAGGAAGGAAGGTGTAAGAGCTTGTGTTTCACTCGTACAACGCAATAAATTCAATTTGCTTGAAGAGCGACTGATGAGATTTAATGCCGATCATTCTCCATAATTATGAAAAGTATTAAGAAGTCAGTCTGGGATTTCTTAATACAAATTTTCAAAATGCATAGGGTTAATAACAGAAATCCTATGGCTACTAAATTAAATTAATTACTTTTGAACTTACTCGTTTTAATATTTTAATAAATGGCAAAAGTTAAAGGTACTATAGTTGTTGACGAAGA
>JAOZKQ010000046.1 GCA_029935275.1 Bacteroidales bacterium
CAGGACGATTATGCAACCCGCATTCCTTACTTTCCGGTTTTTCCCACCACCACCTGCCAGCCCTGACATCTTCCCCTGATTGTAAAGCACGTGTGCATGGCTGACAACCAATACTAAGAAAACCCTTATCATGCAATGCATTGTATGGGATTTTCTTCTCCCGGATATATTCCCAAACCTGCTCATGGGTCCAGTCCACTAAAGGATTTAATTTTAGCAAACCATTTGGTTCATCCCATTCCAGAAGGTGTGTGTTGATACGGGTAACTGACTGATCACTCCTCAATCCACAAATCCAGATATCCAAATCTTTTAGAGCGCGTTTTAAAGGTTCTATCTTTCGAATATGGCAGCACATTTTCCGGTTCTCTATACTTTCGTAAAAAAGGTTGATCCCCTTTTTATTCACCATTTCCTCAACCTTCACATATTCCGGAAAGTAAATTTCCATATTCAGGTCATAAGCTTTATTTGTCTTATCAATGAGCTCATAATTCTCAGGAAACATTCTGCCTGTATCAAGGGTAAATATCTTTACTTCCGGATCAATTCGTACTACCATATCTGTTAAGACCTGGTCTTCAGCACCCAAACTAGACGATAATGCGATACGGCCTTTAAACTCAGATAAAAAATAATCTAAAACTTCCTCAATACCAGCTTTTGAGAATCTTTTATTAAGTGCCTTAATTTCTTCCTTTTTCATATTTCTTTATTCACCTGTTTGACTGCAAAACTAATTCAATAATTTAATATGTAAAAAATTAAATTCAAATAACATGGTTCTCAGGTAAATTAACTATTTTCATCCGCAGAATTCCTAAAACCAATTTATACAGATGGATTTATTTCCAGATTTTCATTCCGATGACCTGATACCTGTTACGATTATATTAACAGTGACGTTTGGTTTTCTTGCATACTGGTATATCTCTTTGTCAGAAAATATTCTGAGAAAAATCAGGCAAGGTTCTTCTTCCAGATTGTTCTTACTTAAAAAAGTTTTATGGCAAAGGCTAATGGGTGTTTTGTTTCTAGGCATTTTGCCCGGACTGGCCATACTTTTATTGCTCCATTTTAATTTGAATGACCTGGGAGTTGTATTTTTGAATTCCGGGAAAACTGTTGGCTGGATAATTCTACTACCTTTCATCATAGTTCCTGGCAGCTATTTTACTCCAAAAAACCAACAGCACCTTAAAAATTATCCGCAAATCAGGATTAAGAATTGGAATCCGGCTTTAATCTTTATAAACATTATTAGCTGGAGCCTGTATTTACTGGCATATGAATTTCTATTCAGGGGAGTCCTGCTTTTAGGGCTCAATGCAATCTATGGTGCCTGGCCTGCAATTACAATAAACATTGCAATCTATTCACTGGCACATTTCCCAAAAGGCAAAAAGGAAGCCTTAGGTGCAATTCCCGTAGGACTTACACTTTCTATACTCACTTTAAACAGCGGAACAATCTGGATCGCCTTCTTTGCACATCTGACAATGGCACTTTCAAATGATTATTTCTCAATTAAATCTAATCCTGATTTTAAATTTACAAAATGAGAATTTTTATTACTGGGTCAACAGGATTTATTGGTTCTGCTTTGGTTGCGGAACTTCTTAAAAAGCAACATACCATTCATGCATTATACAGGAATCCTGATAAGATCATCATCCGACATCAAAATCTACATTATTTTAAAGGAGATGTTGGTGATATGGGAAGTATAGAAAAAGCTATGAAAGGATGTCTTTATGTATTCCATCTGGCTGCCTACGCCAAAGTATGGGCCAGAGACCCTCGTATGTTCTATAGAGTTAATGTTACTGGGACAAGAAATGTGCTTGAGCTTGCACTCAAATTGAAGATAAAACGTGTAATTATAACCTCCACCGCCGGAGTGATTGGTTACTCAGCTAATCATGAAGCAAATGAAAATCACTTAGCAAAGAATGACTATTTCACCGAATATGAAAAAACCAAGCATCTGGCAGAAGTTGAGGTTGAAAAATACAATGACACGGATCTTGAAACAGTAAGCCTGTTGCCCACAAGATTGTACGGCCCGGGTTTACTAAGCGAAAGCAATACCGTAACCTTGCTTATAAAAAAGTACATTGATGGGAAATGGCATTTTCTTCCGGGAAACGGAAAAAAAACTGGTAATTATGTTTTTATCCAGGATGTAATTCGTGGCCATATAAACGCAATGTTTAAAGATGCAGCAGGAGAACGTTTTATTTTGGGAGGAACGAATATTGGGTACAATAATTTTTTCGCCACAATTGGTAAAGTCTCTGGCAAAAAACAATGGATGCTACCTATTCCCGTATTTATAATCCTATTGGGTTCAGGAATTATGTGGCTACTTGCCACAACACTTAAAATAAAACCCATGCTTACACCCGCCTGGGCAAAAAAATACCTTCATGACTGGAATGTAAGTAGCCAAAAAGCAATAAAACAATTGGATTATTCAATTACCCCACTTGAAACTGGCTTAGAAGAAACAATAAAATGGTTAAGATCAAAAAGACACGAACTGTAAGCTACTAAATCAATCTAAGATTGAAGCCGGAGGACCGGAGTCAGGAGTTTGAAATTATAACAAGTCCAAACAACATTTAAAACTAACAACATGTTGGTTAGTTTGTCGCCTTAAGAGCCTAATAAAAGCGAAGTTTTATTTCCAATTTAAAATAAACTAACTCTCCCTGATAAAAACAAAATCCTTATTCAATAAAGATGAATAATACTGTCCCCTTTCCAGTATATCATCATCACCCTTTTCGTAATACCAATTAATTACAAGGCTTTTATCATTATTAAGTTGGGAGGTTAATAACTGTAGGATTATTAGAATAAATATTCCAGAACCACTGTTAAAATATTCTAATTCAACATCAAGAATAGTTGAATCAGCAGGTGACTTGCAATAATTTTCGACCCATTCGACTAAAGATTTATAAAATTCGTCCGGATCTTCATGAATTGACCTGCCTTTTATTTTTAGATAACCATTTTTATTAAAGTCAATTTCCGGGGTTTTATCACCCGGTTTTTTAAAAAGATTCTTCATCAGATTAAATTTACCTTAGGATGTAAATATATACATTCCTTTGCTTATTTAAAAAATAATTTCTAAAAAATGATTATGAAACACTTCTAATAATTCTACATAGCTTTAAATATTCATTCTTGCATCAGGAGTAACTCTGTGACTGACAAACTCCTTTTTCAGAAACTTATAATAACCTGTAATAGCAATCATAGCTGCATTATCTGTAGAATAACTAAACTCCGGCAAATAAACATTCCAGTTTCTTCCTTTCGCCTCCATCAGTAAGGCATTTCTTAAACCAGAATTAGCAGCAACCCCCCCACTAATTCCAATTTCATTAATTCCGGTATTTTCTGATGCTTTTATTAATTTATCCATCAAAATGGAAACAATTGTTTTTTGTAGAGAAGCCGCAAGGTCGGCTCTTGCCGATATGAGAAAATCCTTATCCTTTTTTAACTGGTCCCTTACAAAATAAAGAAAAGATGTCTTCAATCCGCTAAAGCTGTAATCAAATCCGGATAGCCTGGGCTTTGAAAACGTAAAAGCATCAGGATTACCCTCTGCGGCAAGTTTATCAACTACCGGCCCCCCGGGGTATGGCAATCCCATAACTTTTGCACATTTATCAAATGCTTCTCCTCCAGCATCATCAATAGTTCTTCCAATTATTTTCATATCCAGATAATCATCCATTACAACCAGTTGTGTATGCCCGCCTGATACCAATAAGCAAAGAAATGGAAATTCAGGAATATTTTCCGGGTCCTTTTCTTTAAGAATAAAGTGAGCCAGAATATGTGCTTGCAGGTGATTTACCTCAATTAATGGAATATCTACTGACAAAGCCAGCCCTTTAGCAAATGAAGTTCCCACCAGAAGTGAGCCCATTAGCCCGGGTCCCCTGGTAAAAGCAATTGCATCCAGGTCAGCCGGAACTACTCCCGCTGATTTTAAGGCATCATCAACAACCGGGATTATATTTTGTTGATGAGCCCGGGAAGCAAGTTCCGGAACAACTCCCCCATATTTTTCATGCACTTTTTGAGAAGCCATCACATTAGATAAAACTAATCCATCAGCCACAATAGCGGCAGAAGTATCATCACATGATGATTCTATTCCTAATATTATCATAATTAAACTATTTCCTCCTGAATATCATGTACTTTTTAATTTTTTTTTATTTTTTTTGTATTAATTATCCGAATATAGCAATCTTTACTGATTGTTTTATTAAGTTTATTACTATTCTAACTATTTTAGGTATAAAATTTGTAATACCTGTTGTTGATAAAAGCTCAAAAATATCAAAAAACTATTTAAAATATTTCTTTTTCTGTTTCTAACAGTAATATTATTATCCATAAGTGCTTTTTTTATTTTAAGATACCCAAAAGCTCAAACATGGGCTGTACAAAAGGTCACAACAATTCTTTCTAATAATCTAAAAACTAAAATATCTGTTGGGTGGGTTGATTTCAAATTTTTCAATAAAATTCAGCTAACTGATGTTTATGTGGAAGATCAACTGGGAGATACTTTGTTATATGTTCCTGAATTGTCAGCAAATATATGGAGAGTTAGCGGTAAGAATAAGATCATAGAAATAGGAAGACTAAGTCTTATTAAGCCAACTTTCCAACTGCGGTCAGACTCCACCAACACAATAAATATCAAGTACATTACTGATCGGTTTAAATCAGACAAAAAAGAATCAGAACAAGGTAAAATGAAAATTGTAATTCATAACCTTGATTATATTGATGGTAGGTTTTCTTTGGAAAATAAGAATAATAAAAATACCAGGGAAAGGGGAATTGATTTTACAAATCTTAAACTACAGCATGTAAATATTATTGCGAAACGATTCCTTACAAAAAATAAAGGAGTATTTTTTCATGTAAAGGAGATGAATTTCCAGGAAACAACAGGATTCCAAATTTCTGATTTCGAATCAGATATTGAAATATTACCTGACCACCTGTCCTTTAAAAATAATGATATTATCACACCTGAATCCAGAATCTATTCATCCTTGATTGAGATGAGTTTTAAGGACTACACATACTTTGCAGACTTTATCAATAAAGTAAAAATGGTTATTGAAATTGAAAAGTCAAGTGTTTCTATAAAAGACCTTAACTTCTTTGCTCCGGCAATTGGTCCAATAAACGAAAAAGTAAAATTCGCGGGAAATGTGGTTGGCAAAGTTTCAAATTTTCATGGAAGAAATATAAATCTTGAATTAGGGAAAGAAACATTGATACAAGCAAAAATAGATATTTCAGGCTTACCGGATCTAAATGAGACTTACTGGTTTTTACGATTTGATCAACTAAACATTCAACCCGACGATATTTCAGAAATAGAAAACATTGGAAGGAATGCTTATAGAATACAACTTCCGGAGTATATTAAGCGCTTAGGCCTCATAAAATATACGGGCGTATTTACCGGTTTTTATAATGATTTTGTTAGTTATGGTACTGTAATTACTGAAATTGGTGATTTAAAAACTGATATTTCGATTAAACCCAACTTAAATCAATCCATTAAAGTAACCGGAAATCTGGAAGCCCGGGATTTCAATATTGGCAAGTTACTTCAAAAAGAAAAGCTATTTGGAGAAATGACAATGCAGTTGGATGTAGATGGTTCAGTTTATACTGATCATAGCTTAAATGGAAATATAAACGGTAACATTTCAAGTTTTGAATTTAATAAATACGATTATCAGAATATCCAGCTAAATGGCACTTTTAATAATAAATCATTTGACGGATCGATAAATATTGATGACCCCAATATAAAATTCGACTTTCTTGGCCTGGTGGACATGGGCAAGGAAATTCATGAATTTGATTTTTCCCTGGTTGTTCCCAGAGCAAACCTATCCAGCCTAAACCTGGTTCCGGCTGATACCAGCTCCAATCTTTCCTTCATAATGACTTCAAGCATTACCGGGAATAATATTGAAAATATGAATGGGAATATAAAATTTATAAATGCCCGCTATCAATCCCGAGGAAAAGAAATTGAAAGTTACAACCTATATCTGGAAGCTAATAGTAATCCTGATTCAAGCTGGCTGGTACTCAATACCGAATATGCTGATATTAGCCTTACAGGGAACTATGAATTTAATAAGATCATACCTTCATTTTATTTTTTACAAGAAAAATTTCTACCATCAACAATTAAAAATTTTCGCGATACCACTAATATTTTCAAAAATGATTTTCATTTCAATGCAAAATTTAAGAATCTGGCCAAAATTACTGATTTCTTTTTCCCGAGTATTGAAATTGCACCAGATTCATGGATTAAAGGTACATTCCAGCCCTCCCGGAAAGAGCTGATTCTGGAAGGTAATGCTAAGTACTTTTATACCGGTAACAATTTGTTTGAAAACCCACATTTCATTCTGGCTTCAAAAAAATTCAATAATTTAACTTTTATGTTCAATGCTAAAGACTTACTGGTAAACAATAAGTTTGGGCTTTCAACTCTTGATCTTCATTCAGATTTCAGAAATGATTCTATTTTTCTGGGATTATCCTGGTTCCAGAAAGACTCTTTATTATACAAAGCAAATATTAATATAACCACTGTTTTCAGCCGTGACATTCCTACAAACTCACTGCAAACTAACATTTACATACCTGCTACAACTATTGTTCATAAAAGCATTCCATGGGAGATAAATGAGAATTCAATACAACTGGATTCCAATTCTATCCATTTTCACAACTTCCTTTTAAAGAATAAAGAAAAAGCTTTATCGATTGATGGTATGATAAGTACAAGACCAACGGACACCCTATATCTAAAGGCACATAACATGAGGCTAAAGACCCAGGGTCTTTTACAAAACAATTTACAGATTGAAGGCATTGTAAATGGAGAAGCCAGGATTTCCGGACTTTATGACTCAGTAATGTTTTTATCAAAACTACAATTTAATGATCTGCATATAAATGAGGTACCTTTTGGCACAGGAGTTTTAAATACATTTTGGGATACTGAAACAAAATCGGTAAAACTATTTGCTTCTACAAAAAAGGGTACACTCGAACAATTTCATGCAGAAGGTAATTATTTTAATAGTTCCAGGTCCATTGCTTTAGATATTGACTTAAATAAATTTAAAATTAATTCTTTTTTACCTTTTCTTTCTTCTGTGTCAAGTAAGTTAGAAGGCATAGTATCAGGGAAACTTGAATATTCCGGAAAACTAAAGGAGCCTGTGATAAATGGAAAGCTAAATTTACAAAAAGCAAGTATGACAATTGATTACCTGAATACCAACTATTCCTTTTCAGCACCTGTTGAAATTAAAAATAATGTATTCCACCTTAACAATATAGAGGTTTTTGACACTCTGGGAAATAAAGCGATAGGAAATGGCCGCATTCTCACCAACCACTTTAAAGACCTAAGCTTCGACCTGAAATTTGATGCCGAAAATATGTTAATGGTAAATCTTGATGATTGGCAAAATGATTACTTCTATGGCACAGTTTATGGTTCTGGGTCTATTTTACTATACGGATCAACAGACGATCTTACCATAAATATTTCTGCAACCACCAATACCAATACCCAGTTTTTCATCCCGCTTGACAAAGGGAAGGAATTTTCAGATTTAAATTACATTAAGTTTGTATCCAGGGAACCTATAGAAATGCCCCGGGAAAGACGAAGGACAAAAACAATTAAAAAAAATATCCAGACAGGTAAGCTAAAATTAAATATTGAACTTAATATAACACCTGATGCTGAAGCAAGTGTCTTGTTTGATCCCAATGCCGGTGGAAGCCTTACTGGAAAAGGAACTGGCAATATACGAATGGGATTAGATGCAAATAGTAACTTTAGCATGTCTGGTGATTATATAATTGACCGGGGTATTTATAACTTTAGCTTAAGCCAGGTCATTAATAAAAAGTTTGAGGTTAAACAAGGCAGTAAAATCACCTGGACAGGAGACCCTGTTGATGCGGACCTCGATGTTATTGCAATTTATCCAGTCAGAACAACTCTGTCCACCCTTTTTGAATATGAAGAAAATGCTGAAGAAATATATAACAGAAGGGTCCCTGTTGATTGCGAAATCCACCTGACCGGAAAACTGGAAACTCCAAATATTAGCTTTAATATTGACTTGCCTTCTTCAAATGAAGAAATAAAAACGAAATTAAATAATGTCATCGACACAGAAGAAAAGCTTAACAGGCAATTTTTAGCCTTACTAGTTATGAACAGGTTTATTTCTCCACAGGGAGGATTATCTACAAATGATGCCCTGGGAACAACTGGTTACGAACTGCTTTCAAACCAGTTAAGCAACTGGCTTTCACAAATTAGTGACGACTTTGATATTGGTTTCCACTACAGACCTGGAGATGCTGTATCAGGTCAGGAAATTGAGCTTGCCCTATCAACCCAGATCCTGAATAACAGGGTAATTATCAATAGTGGTATTGGTCAGGAAGAGGTCAATAAATCTAACAATATTGTTGGTGATGTCTCAGTTGAAGTTAAAATTGATAAAAAAGGAAAATTCCGGGTCAAAGCTTTTACCCGTCCCCGTACAAATGAGATACCAGATGAAGAAACTCCTTATATCAGTGGAGTTGGTATATTTTTTAGAGAAGAATTCAATTCATTTGGAGCTTTAGTAAATAGTTACTGGGACCGGATTTTTAAAAAAAAGAAGAAGGATAAGAAGGATAAGAATAAGGATAAATAAAATTTACATCATATTGTCGGGGCAATTTTTTAGTTTATGCCAGAAAATTGAATTTTCTTACTGATACTGGTTAACAAAATTTGATAAAAAGTATATCAAGCTGGCACAATAAACATAAGTTTTATATACTATATTCCATTAAAATTCCTTTTCTTTGCGAAAATTTTTATTACTAATATTTCAAACTAACATCTATCACTATGTTTATTGCAATGATTGTTGTTTTTGTTCTGGGTTACACAGCTATAGCTCTGGAGCATCCTCTTAAAATTGATAAAGCAGCCTCTGCTCTTATTTTGGGCACTCTCACATGGGTCTTGTATATTTCCGGGGGACTGGATATTGTTCCCGGGCTGGAATCTTTTCAGGAATACCTGAGTTGCAATCCTGAAGCTGCTCATTTAAGCACTTTAAAACAAATTCAACATTTTATTGTTAACCACGAACTGATTGAGCACCTGGGTGAAATATCTGAAATATTATTCTTCTTGCTAGGTGCAATGACTATTGTTGAAAATGTGGATACACATGAAGGGTTTAAAGTGATCACCGATAGAATAAAGACAACCAACAAGGTTAAGCTTCTTTGGATTATTAGCTTTATTACTTTTTTCATGTCTGCTACACTTGATAATCTTACTACCACCATTGTTATCATTGCTTTACTACGGAAACTAATTGATGACCAAAAAGATCGATGGTTTTTTGTAAGTATGGTTGTTCTTGCTGCCAATGCAGGTGGAGCCTGGTCTCCTATTGGCGATGTAACTACTATTATGCTATGGATTGGTGGCCAGGTAACTACTGCAAAAATCGTTGTTGACGTTTTTGTACCCAGCATGGTAACCATGTTACTACCTTTGATACTACTTAGCTTTACTTTGAAAGGCCATGTTACAAAACCTGAAGTAATTAATAATGGTGATGAAAGTAATAGTCCAAGAGTCCGGAAATTTATGTTTATTTTAGGGGTTGGATCATTGCTGTTTGTTCCGGTATTTAAAACTATTACTCATTTACCCCCATATATGGGAATGCTTTTAGGATTGGGGGTGATGTGGGTTATTACTGACCTGATGCACAAAAGCAAGCCTCATCATTTCAAACAAAAATTCACTGTTGCAGGAGTCCTTAAAAAAGTAGAAATCCCAACGATTCTGTTTTTCTTAGGAATATTGTCTGCCGTTGCAGCTTTACAATCAGCCGGACATTTAGGACTCATGGCTACATATCTCGATGAAAATTTACATAATATTTACCTGATTGACCTTGCCATAGGTTTATTATCATCCATTGTTGACAATGTACCCCTTGTTGCCGGAGCCATGGGAATGTATCCCATACATACTGAAGCTACCATCAATATGATAACTGACCCTGCAGCACAGGAATATGCAAGACACTTTATGCAGGATGGAGCTTTCTGGGAGTTTCTTGCCTACACTGCCGGAACAGGTGGAAGTATTCTAATCATTGGATCAGCTGCAGGAGTTGCAGCAATGGGACTTGAGAAAATTGACTTCATTTGGTACCTTAAAAGAATAAGCCTTCTGGCCTTATTAGGATATCTTGGTGGAGCCGCCGTTTTCTATCTGATGTTCGGTCTTGCCGGTTAAAATGATTTTTATGAGGCGGAATATAATAATTATTTTTATATCCCGTTTTTTCTATGCTTACATTAAATTACATAACTAAAATATTGAAATGAGTCTATTTTTGTTAATGAACCAAATTCAGCTTGCTGAAACAGCTGCTGAAACTGCAGTAGAACAAGGAGAAGTAACACTACGATTTTGGGAGCTGGCATTTAAAGGTGGTGTGGTAATGATTCCTATTGTTTTATTATCCATCATAGCCGTTTATATCTTTTTTGAAAGATATTTTGTAATCCGGCAGGCCCAAAAGGAAGATGCTCAGTTTATGAACCGTATCAAAGATTATATCCATGATGGGAAAATTGATGCTGCTTTAGCCTTATGCGATACTAATGATAGTCCTGTATCAAAAATGCTTAAAAAGGGAATTATAATGATAGGACGCCCCATAAGAGACGTAAATGCCGCATTGGAAAATGTTGGTAGGTTAGAGATCTATAAACTTGAAAAAGGTTTACCAACCCTTGCCACCGTTGCCGGGGGTGCTCCAATGATTGGCTTTTTAGGTACCGTAATGGGAATGATCATTGCTTTCTATGATATGGCAAGTGCAGGAAACAATATCAATGTTGCCCTT
>JAOZKQ010000342.1 GCA_029935275.1 Bacteroidales bacterium
TTACAGGGTCTGATGCTGAAGGGGCAGGTGAGATGTTCAGGGTTTCTGTGTTGGATCCCAAAGATCCACCTTTAAAAGATAATGGGAAGGTTGATTTTTCTGAAGATTTTTTTGGCAAAGAAACCAATCTTACTGTTTCAGGTCAGCTGGAAGGTGAGTTAGGAGCATTGGCTTTATCCCAGATATACACATTTGGGCCGACTTTCAGGGCTGAAAATTCAAATACACCAAGGCATCTTGCGGAATTCTGGATGATAGAACCTGAAATGGCTTTTTATGACATTGTTGATAACATGGACCTTGCTGAGGATTTCCTGAAATACCTTGTTAGTTATGTTCTGGAAAACAACCTGGATGATCTTGAGTTTTTGAATAAAATGTATGATGATGAGCTAATAGAAAGGTTAAAGGCTATAGTTGCCGATGATTTTATCAGGATAACTTATACTGAGGCCATTGAAATATTGGAAAAGTCAGGTAAAAAGTTTGAGTTTCCTGTAAAATGGGGTGTTGACCTTCAATCTGAGCATGAACGATACCTTGTAGAGCAGCATTTTAATAAACCGGTAATTCTTACTGACTATCCTGCTGCTATTAAAGCTTTTTATATGAAGCAAAACAAGGATGGGAAAACAGTTCGTGCAATGGATGTGTTATTTCCGAGAATAGGAGAGATCATTGGTGGCTCTCAGCGGGAAGAGAATTATGAAAAGCTGGAAAAGAGAATAAAGGAATTAAAAATTCCCAAGAAGGATTTATGGTGGTACATCGAAACCCGTAAATATGGTTCTGCTCCGCATAGTGGATTTGGTTTAGGCTTTGAACGAATGGTGTTATTTGTAACGGGCATGAGTAATATACGTGACGTAATTCCCTTTCCAAGGACTCCTAATAATGCCGATTTCTAGTTGATTTGAACTATTTCTGTTTTTGCTCATTAAGAAGATAAAAAAACCAAAATAGCTTGAAATTATAATTTAGTATATCATAATAACTTTTTTTACGTATAATTGAAGAATTATTACTATTTTGGTTATTGAAAATTGGCAATAGAATAATTGTAGAATGTTAAGACAGAGATTACAGCAAAAATTACTTCAAAAGCTATCTCCACAACAGATCCAGACAATCAAGTTGTTAGAAATTCCTACGATTGAACTTGAACAAAGGATTAAAAAAGAGATTGAGGAGAATCCTGTTTTAGAAAACGGAGCAGAAGAACCAGCAGATAATTCAAATAATGAGGACGAGGTAGTAGAGAATGAATTAGGTAATGACCAGGATGAATTTTCTCTTAACGATTATCTGAATGATGAAGATATTCCTACTTATAAATTAAACTCAGGAAATTATTCGAAGGAAGAAAGAAAAACTGAAATCCCATTTTCTGTTGGAGATACTTTTTATGATCATCTTGAGGCTCAGCTTGGACTAAGAAGGCTTACCGAAAAGCAGAAGATACTAGGTCAACATCTACTGGGTAATATAGATGAGGACGGGTACCTGAGAAGAAAACCTGAAAATATTGTGGATGATCTGGCTTTTTCAATGAATATTTCTGCTACTGAGGATGAAATATTTGATGTATTATACATAATTCAGGATTTTGATCCGCCCGGTGTTTGTGCTATGGACCTTCAGGAGTGTCTTTTACTGCAAATTGAAAGAAAGGATGAGGATGATCCGCTAATAAAGCTTGCCAGGCAAATTCTTAAATACCATTTTGAAGAATTTACAAAGAAACACTATGATAAAATAATTACCCGCCTGGATATTACAGAAGAGGAGTTAAAAGAAGCTATTGATGAAATACTAAAACTTAATCCTAAACCAGGGAGTAGTTATAGCGATCCATTGAATAAAACGGTACAACATATTGTTCCCGATTTTATTGTTGAAACGAGGGAAGGGGATTTGCAATTAACACTTAACTCACGTAATGTACCCGACCTTCATGTGAGTCGCAGATATGCGGATATGCTGGAGTCATATAAGCAAAATAAAGAAGGGCATACAAAAGTACAGAAGGAAGCAGTAAATTTTGTACGTCAGAAACTTGATTCGGCAAAATGGTTTATCGACGCTATAAAACAAAGGCACAATACCCTTTTGTTAACCATGCAGGCAATATTGGAATATCAATATGCCTTTTTTGAGGATGAAGATGATGTGAAGTTGAGGCCTATGATCTTAAAGGATATAGCAGAGATGACCCACCTGGATATTTCTACAATTTCAAGGGTTGCTAATAGTAAATATGTACAAACACCTTTTAGCATATATCCACTTAAATTTTTTTTCTCGGAAGGCTTGATGAATGAGGAAGGGGAAGAGGTTTCTACCAGGGAAATTAAAAAGATCCTGAAGGAGTGTGTGGAAAATGAGAATAAGAAAAAGCCTGTGACTGATGAAAAACTTGCAATAATCCTTAAAGAAAAAGGCTATCGGATTGCAAGAAGGACAGTTGCCAAGTACAGAGAACAATTAAATATCCCCGTAGCCAGATTGCGAAAAGAGCTGTAAGTTTTGTCGCGTTGGATTCAAAATTATTTTTTACAGAATTAATGTAAGTGTAAGGTAAAAATTAGATTTTATGGAGAAGCGTATAGCTCAAGTAGTTTCTATTATTTTTCACCCAATATTTATTACTTTTTACGGTTTGATTATTCTTTTTAATTCCGGATTATATATTTCATTATTGTCTCCTGAACTAAAAAAATGGATTTATATTATCGTTGGAATAAATACAGTTGTAATTCCTTTAAGTCTGACACCTGTTTATCTGAATAGGAAAATCATAGAATCAATCAAGATGGATAGTGCCCAGGAAAGAGTTATTCCCCTGGTTGTCAGTACTTTTTTATTTTATTTTACCTATTTTCTTTTAACTAAGTATAAAGCGCCTGATATACTGAGAATCTATATTCTTGCCGGGGCAATTTCATTATTTGTTGCACTTGTAATTTCGTGGAAGTGGAAAATTTCACTTCACATGCTTGCCCAGGGTGCACTAACCGGTGTCCTAATGGCACTTGCCTTGAGGTTTGGGCTTAATTTAAGCTTATATTTAATTGTTACAGTTCTAATATCTGGTTTTACTGGTTATGCCAGATTGAAACTAAATGCTCATAATCCCCTACAAATTTATATTGGATATTCTTTAGGTTTTTTAATGACTGGGGGAATGCTATTATTTTTATTTTAATGAAGCATATCAATTGCATCATTAAGTAATTCCGGTTCCAATTGTGGAATTTCAGGATGATAGTTCTTTAATTCTTCCAATAAATTCTTTAAAGCAGGTAAAGGTTGTTCTGCTTTTAAAAAATATTTTTTCTCCATCATATAATTTGCAAGATACTCTTGTTCTGTTTGTCCTGGAGTTGGAATAATTAAAGCAGTTTTCCCCAAAATGCTTAAATCCATCAGGGAAC
>JAOZKQ010000343.1 GCA_029935275.1 Bacteroidales bacterium
TTCAGCCTTCTGCGACTACACATCAGCAACTTTCAGATGAAGAGCAAATTGCAGCCGGGGTGCTACCATCAGGTTTAAGAGTTTCGGTAGGTTTGGAGCATATTGACGATTTAATTAATGACTTCAAACAAGCGCTGGGTAATATTTAATAAATGGGATATCAAACTTTAAAATATAAGGGAAAACTGAACCTTGAACTGGGAGGTTATTTGCCTGATTATCACATAGGGTATCATACCTGGGGCAGTTTAAACATGCAAAAGGATAACGTGATTTGGATTTGCCATGCATTAACGGCAAATTCAGATGCAGAGGACTGGTGGCCTGGAATGATAGGAAAGGACTGCCTGTTTGATCCTTCCCATTATTTTATTGTTTGTGCCAATATTCCGGGTTCCTGTTATGGTACAAGCGGACCGCTATCTGAAAATCCTGAGACGGGAAAGCCTTACTACCGGGATTTCCCGGACCTTACTTTCCGGGATGTGGTAAATTCGCATGAAATTTTACGCAAGCATCTGGGAATTCAAAAAATTCACACAGTTATAGGTGGTTCCATTGGCGGTCAGCAGGCAGTGGAATATAGTATTATGTACCCTGATCTTATTGATCACCTGGTATTTATTGCCTCCAGTGTGGCTTATGCCCCATGGGGGATTGCATTTGGTGAATCGCAGCGCCTGGCTATTGAAGCAGACCAGAGTTTTTATGAAGATATACCGGAAGGGGGACTGAGGGGGTTGAGGGCTGCAAGGTCTATCGCCCTGCTTAGTTATAGAAACGATATTATTTATAATAAAACTCAAGCGGAGGAAACATGTGAAGTAGTTAAAAACTTCCGGGCCTCCTCTTATCAGGATTACCAGGGTGATAAACTGGTAAAGCGTTTTAACGCCTATTCTTACTATACTTTATTGAACCTTTCGGATACCCACAATGTGGGCAGGAACAGAGGAAGTAAGGAAGAGGCCCTGAAAAGAATTAGTGCTAAAACTTTGTCTATTGGCATTTCAAGTGACCTGTTATTCCCTGTTTATGAGCAAAAATTCCTTACTGAACATGTAGATAATGCCTGTTATAAGGAAATTGATTCTTTTTATGGCCATGATGGATTTTTGATAGAAACAGATAAACTAACACAAATTATACAAACATTTTATAATAAGGATGAAAACTAAATTAAAACTGGGCCTTTTCGGGTATGGAATTGTAGGTCAGGGCCTGCACGATGTGTTGAATTCAAACAGTGGCTTGCGGGCTGAGATTGCCAGAATTTGTGTGAAAGACAGATCTAAAAAGAGAAGAATTTCGATGGATTATTTTACCTACGATAAAAATGACCTGTTAAATGATCCGGAAATTAACCTGATTGTTGAGCTGATTGATGATGCCGATGAAGCTTTTTCTATTGTTACTGCCGCTATGAAAAAGGGGAAAAATGTGGTTACAGCAAATAAGAAAATGGTTGCAGAACATTTGAAGGAATTGGTTCAATTGCAGGAAGAAACTAATACTTCATTTTTGTATGAAGCTTCTACCTGTGGGAGTATTCCTATCATTCGGAACCTGGAGGAATATTACGATAATGAAATGCTTTATTCGGTACGTGGAATTTTTAATGGATCGTCAAATTATATCCTTTCAAAAATGTTTAGTGATGGAAAAGACTTTGATAGTGTTTTAAAGGAAGCGCAGGATTTAGGTTATGCCGAGACTGACCCCTCTCTTGATGTGGATGGGATTGACGCAAAATATAAGCTGATAATTATCACTTTGCATGCTTATGGTTTATTTATTGATCCAAAAGATGTATTTACTTTTGGAATTTCAAATATCTCAAACTATGATATTAATTATGCCAGGGAAAAAGGATTTAAAATTAAATTGGTCCCTACGGTTACCAAATTACAAGACTCCGATATTGGAATGCATGTAATACCCCGGTTTATTTCAAATGGTAAATTTTTGTATAATGTTGATAATGAATATAATGGAGTGATAGCTGAAGCTGCATTTTTTGATAAACAGTTTTTCTATGGTAAGGGGGCCGGTGGGCACCCTACGGGATCAGCAGTGTTGTCCGATATTTCAGCCTGTACTTATGATTATAAATATGAATACAAGAAAAAAAATCAACAAGCAATTAAAAATTATTCTTCAGATCTTCTTCTTGAAATCTACCTCAGATATCATGATAAATCAGATATTAAAGATTTTAACTTCAAATCAGTAAGTGAATATTATTATGGGAGTAAGCATAATTTTCTAATAGGCGTTATTAACCTGAAAGATTTAATAAAGATCCAGGATAAGTTGAAATCCAGGGATATTTTTATAGTAAATACGGGTCGAAAATTTGACTAACTTTGAAAACTTAAGTTTTAAGTTGTTAGTGGAGTAGAATTCATGAGAGAAAAGGCAGATATAAGAGAAATTATAAAAGAAAAAGTGTTGGTGCTGGATGGTGCCATGGGAACCATGATTCAGGCCAGAAATCTGAAGGAGGAGGATTTCAGGGGTGAAAGATTTAAGGATTTTTCAAAGCCTTTGAGAGGAAATAACGATCTTTTATCCATTACCTGCCCCAAAATCATTTCTGAAATACACCGGGAATTTCTGGAAGCAGGTGCCGATATTATTGAAACCAACACTTTTAATTCCAACCGGGTTTCCATGAAGGATTATGGAATGGAAGATCTGGTGTATGAAATCAATAAATCATCAGCTGAATTAGCTGTTAAGGCAGTGGAAGAATACTGTCAGAAAAATCCTGGCAGACCAAAATTTGTTGCAGGGTCTATGGGTCCAACCAGTAAAACAGCTTCAATCTCCCCAAAAGTGGAGGATCCCGGATACCGTGAGGTGGATTTTGACAATCTGAAAGATTGTTATGCCGAACAGGTTGAAGGTTTGTTAGATGGAGGTGTTGATCTTTTACTGGTTGAAACAGTATTTGACACTTTAAATGCAAAGGCTGCCCTTTCTTCTATACGGGAAGTTTTAAAAAGGAAAAACAAGCAACTTCCTGTTATGGTTTCTGGAACTATTACTGATGCAAGTGGAAGGACCTTGTCTGGTCAGACCCTGGAAGCTTTTCTAAATTCTTTGGAGGGGCTGGATATTTTTAGCATAGGACTGAATTGTGCAATGGGGGCAAAAGAATTGCGGCCATTCGTGGAAGAACTCTCAGAAAAAGCCTCCCTGCCGGTGAGTGTTTATCCAAATGCGGGCCTGCCAAATCAATTTGGGGAATATGACGAAACTCCTGAATCGATGAGCATACATATTAAGGAGTTTCTGGATAATAGTAATGTGAATATTATTGGTGGATGTTGTGGAACAACGCCCCAACATGTTAAGGAATTTGCCAGACTGGCTAAAAAAGCAAAGCCCAGGGAAATTCATGAGAAAAAACATGGTTTGAGATTAAGTG
>JAOZKQ010000344.1 GCA_029935275.1 Bacteroidales bacterium
TCTGCATCCATTGATCATTTTGCGAACCACCACCGGTAATTCTTAATGACGAAATCTTAAAGCCAAAATCCTTTTCAAAGTTCTCAATGATCCAGCGTAAGTTATAAGCAATACCCTCACCAAGCGCCCGAACAAAGTGTCCACGGGTATGTTCCAACCCAAGATTAAAAATTGTGCCTCTGGTAGAGGTAGTACTCACCGGACATCTTTCTCCCAACAACCAGGGAGTAAAAATCAGGTAATCTGATCCGGGAGGAACCATAGCTGCCTCTTTTTCAATTAAAGAATAAACTTCTTTATTCCCCAGCTTTTCTTTTTCGCTTTTATAAAAGTTATCAATCAACCACTCAAGATTATTTCCTGCCGATTCGGTTATCCCAACTACAAGGTATTTCTCCGGGTCGGCACTCTGAAGGCAAACAGCCCCATGTCTGAACTTATGAACTTTGCTCGTTGTAACACCAACCCAGGCAGATGTCCCCAAATAAATATGTGCTTCTCCCTCCCCTGTTGAGCTTGTACCAACTGCAGCACTCTGAGTATCATCACAACCACCAAAAACCGGAGTTCCTTCATTCAAACCCAGTTCCAGCGCTGCTTCAGCCGTTAATCCTCCAACCTTATCCGTTGATTTAACCAGTGATGGCAATTTTTTAAGATCAATTTTCGCAATTTTAAAGAAGATCCTTTCCCAATCCTTTTTTTTCAGGTTAAAAGCATAGGAACAAGCTCCTGACCACTCAGCCACCCGCTTACCAGTTGCCATAAATTTAAGGTATCCGTTAACATCCAGGAAGACATCGGTCCTTTTGTAAACCTCCGGTTTATTTTTCTTTAGCCATATCAGTTTTGGAATCACATCTTTCCCAGTAAGTGTAATTCCCACAATAGATTTAAAAACTTCCTTTCCCAGGAACCTCCTCATCAGCCATCTGGCTTCATCTTCGGCTCTTCCATCAACCCAGGTAATATTTGGATGCAACACCTCCCCGGCCTTATCCACTGGGATTATGCCCATGGCCTGTGTAGAAAAGGACAATCCAATAATTTCTAAGGGATCTATTCCTGTTTCACTAATAAGGGAACGGGTAGTTTTGCCAATGGCTTTCCAGTAATCTTCAGGTGCCTGCTCTACCCAGCCGGGTTGAGGATACTGAAAAGGATAAGAAGCTTCTGAAGATGCCAATATCTGCCCGTCAGCACTAATTAATGCGGCTTTGTTACTTCCGGTACCAACATCATGGGCAATTACATATTTCCTTTTAAAAATCATTTTAGTCCGTTTTGACCAGCTAAAATAAAAAGCTAATCTATCTGGAAAATTCTTTCACTATTTTCTGATATTCCTTTGCCCCTTCCTTTAATGTTCTTTCCTGAGTTTCCAGGTTCACACTGTATAAGCCGAATTGTTTATCATATCCAAAGGACCACTCAAAATTATCAAGTAATGACCAATAAAAGTATCCTTTCACATCACAACCATCCTTTATAGCTTTAGACAAAGCATACAGATAACGATTTGTGAATAATGCCCTGCGATCATCTTTAGCATCTGCAATACCATTTTCAGTAACGTAGATTGGTACACTAAACTGCGAAAGGGTTTGTGTTGCCCTGTAAAAGCCTTCAGGATAAAAAGGATAATCCATATCCGTCATTATTTCATCTTTTTTATAATGAGGGTCAAAAAGTTTTTCCTGATCGAAAGTGAACTTATAATAATAATGAGAATAATAATTCAGACCAATAAAGTCCAGAGTATTCACAGCATCTGAATTGTATTCATCCATCTTTACCTCAAAAGGCATATTGAATTTATAATTCCCTGTTTTTAGAAAGCCAAGAATAGAGCTATTGAATATTTTATAAACAGTTGATGCCACGAACCAATCAGCTATGCTCCATTTATTATAGGGATCAAATTGGGTCATATTTTTTACAATACCAATCTTTGCATTTTCACCTCCGGGTAAACTTTTTATTTTATGATAGGCCTGAACATGTGCCTCCAGCAGATTCCTTAGAACAACACCGGCCAGGGCCGGATCTGATTTTCCCGGAGGCGACATTGTAGTAAAGTAACCATCCACCGTATAAACAGCCGGTTCATTTATAGTACACCACTTATTCACACGATCCTGCAAAGCAGAAAATATTTTCTCAACGAATTCGATAAAATATTTTACATTTTCCTTTTTTTCAAAAGCCCCCATTTCTTCAAACCAGATTGGGTTTGTAAAATGATGCAGGGTAACAACCGGCTCTATGCCATTTTTGATCAATGAATCACAAACATCCTGATAATGCCTGATGGCAACTGAGTCAAAAACTCCCTTTTGCGGTTCAATCCGGCTCCACTCCACAGAAAAGCGATAAGCCTTTACACCCAGGTCCTTCATTAGTTTAATATCTGTCGGATATCTGTTCCAGTGATCACAGGCCAAACCTGATTTCTCTCCATTATTCACCCTCGGCTTCCCGGTTTCATCCAAAGAATTCTCCCAGGCATACCATTGATTATTTGTATTATTTCCTTCCACCTGATGGGCAGCGGTAGATACTCCCCAGAGAAAATCTTTTGGGAAATGCATATTTTCTGTATCAATTTTTTTCCAGTCCCATTTTAGTTGAGGGTATTTTGACTGATACGAAAATATGATAATAAAATAAATTATCGTCAATATTGCTATAATGACACCTGTGATTTTAATTTTCATTTTTTCAAATCCTGGCGGTTAAAATATTTAACTCCAATATCTTGCAGCACAGCATACAAAAGTGTATTTAAAAACCTTCTGCTTGTGCTGCTCTTCATTTCTTCCATTTTACCCAGGGCGCCCCTGCCTACAAGCAGGCAGGTTGCCCTGGGCTTTGAGATTAGGCCCTTTCAGGGCTAAATTCATCACCCAAATCTCTTTTTAGCTTTACACAAATATTGAGAAATCCTATTTTTCTACACTTTTAAATACAGTTTCAAACCGGTTCAGTGCCTCATCAATGATCTCATCGGTATCTGCCATGCTGGTGTACATTCTACTGCCGGCAAGGGTAACTATGCCCTGAGACATAAAGGCTGCACCCATTTCCTCCATCATATGTTTTCTTTCTTTTATTTCCTTAAGCACCTTCCGGATTTTCAGGTAATTTATTTTCACAAACATTACACCTGAAGTCTCGAGGTGGCAAACCGACCTTTGATTATAGGTAACAAAGGGAAGTTTATACTGATCTATTAACAGTTGGAAGCCTTTAACAAGCCTGTCCCCTGCAGTAGCTGCTTTATCACAGGCCTGAGTTTTTTCAATTTCCAGGATAGTATAATAACCTGCTGCCGAGCTTAAAGGATTGGCTGCCAGCGTCCCTCCCACCATAGCTCGTTTTTTGCCACCCTGTAAACCAGCGGCAAGATATTCCATCAGGTCTTTTCTCC
>JAOZKQ010000345.1 GCA_029935275.1 Bacteroidales bacterium
TTAGGTATGTGAGCAAATTAAATACTAAAATATTTCATAGTAATAAAATCGCTGACCATTCAGGGAAGAAATCAGACTTTATGAACAGACACAAAATAAGTTTGGAGCTCATCTAAAACACAACAAAATATGACAGAAGTATTAGAGGATTATGCATTAAACAAAAGGGAACATAAAAAAGGGTCCCTTAAAAAAGTGGGCATTATTGGTTGCGGGACCATGGGGCAGGAAATTGCCCATGTGATAAGTAAAAATGGTTTTGAGGTAATTTTTGTGGATGTTTCGGAAGAAAGGATTATTGAGGTATTTTTGGAACTAAATCAGAGCCTGGATGATGTTATTGAGAAATGGGGCCTTACAGTAAGCGAAAAGAGAGCTATCCTCTCCAGAATTCATGGGACTACCGAATACCGCGATATAGGTGACTGTGATCTGGTAATTGAGTCGATTAACTCAAGAAAGCAGGGAACCAGTGTTGAAATAAGAAAGGATATTTTCAGAAAGATAGAGGCAGTGGTTTCAGATGATACCATTATTTCTTCCAATACCTCTACCTTGATCATTTCAGAACTGGCATCGGTTTTGGAGCATCCGGAAAGGGCAGTTGGATTGCACTTTTTGTCACCGGCATCCACAGTGAAAATTGTAGAAGTGGTAAATGGCCTTTATACTTCAGACCATGCTATTGCTTTTGTTTCAAGATTTGCAAGAACACTTGATAAAAAAGTGATTCAACTTGTGGAATCTCCCGGAAATATAAGTACACGCTTAATTGTGACCCTAATAAATGAAGCTTGTGTAACATTGATGGAAGGGGTGGCTCCTGCAAAGCAGGTAGATGAAACAATGAGGTTAGGCTTTGGAATGCAGTTTGGTCCCCTGGAAATCGCTGATCGTATGGGACTGGACAGGGTAATACGCTGGATGGATAATTTATATCAGGAATTTGGTGAACCCAAATTTAAGCCTAACCCCATTATTAAAAGATTAGCAAGGGCCGGTAATATAGGGAAAAAAACTGGATCGGGATTCTATAAATACAAGAATGGTGTAATTGTTGGAGAATCTATACACTGTCCTGAATATAAGTAGTTTATTATAAAAAGTTTAAAACTTCCTGGTATTTACAATACTCACCTAATTATAATTTATTTGTATGAAAATTATTGTTTTAAATTGTGGTAGCTCTTCTATTAAATACCAACTGATTGATATGCCTCAGGGAGAGGTAAATGCCCAGGGGCTTGTAGATAAAATTGGCTTACACGGATCCTATATTAAGAATGAGAGAAGTGATGGTGATGAAGTAAAACTGGAAGGTGAAATTGTTGATCACCAGATGGGTATTGAATATGCATTGGGTATATTGGTAAGTGAAAGGCATGGCAGTATAAAAAGTTTTAATGAAATAGATGCTGTTGGCCACCGGGTTGTACATGGTGGGGAATCCTTCCATTCTAGTGAGTATATAACTGATGAAGTGGTTAAAACAATAGAAGATTGTATTGACCTTGCCCCATTGCATAACCCTCCTAACCTGAAAGGTATTTATGCAATGAAGGAGCTGATACCGGATGTTCCTCAGGTGGCTGTTTTTGATACAGCATTTCACCAAACCATGCCCCCGCATGCTTATGTTTATGCCATTCCTTATTCTTTGTATAAAAAATACTCAATCAGGCGCTATGGCTTTCATGGTACCAGTCACCGATATATTTCTCAAAGAGCCTGTGAAATTCTGGAAGTAGATTTCAAAAAGCAGAAAATGATTACAATCCATTTGGGTAATGGTGCATCTATGGCTGCTATTATGAACGGAAAGTCGGTTGATACTTCTATGGGCCTTACTCCAGTGGAAGGCCTTATAATGGGAACCCGCTCCGGCGATCTTGATTTGGGTGTATTAACCTATATTATGCGTAAAGAACAAATTGGCATTACCACTGCCAATACTTTAATCAATAAATTTAGCGGAATACTTGGTGTTTCAGCCATATCTTCTGATATGAGAGAAGTGATTGAGGCTGCAGAAAAAGGTGAAGAGCAGGCTGTTTTAGCAATAGATATGTATAATTACAGAATTAGAAAATATATAGGAGCTTATACTGCTGCAATGAATGGCATTGATATTATAGTTTTTGCCGGAGGAGTGGGTGAAAATTCACCAATTGTAAGGTCTTCCGTATGCGATGGATTAGGGTTTTTTGGTGTTGATATAGATGAAGAAAAAAACAAAATCAGGGGTAAGGAAATACTCATTAGCTCTTCCGGATCAAAAGTAAAGGTAATAGTTGTACCAACCAATGAAGAACTGGTTATTGCACAGGATACTCAGCGAATAATCAGCGAAAAGGAAAATTCTTAGAAAATTTAGAATATGAATCCTATACAAAATCTTGATCAGCTTTTTGATACACTCAAAGAAAAAGAAGAAAAGAAACGTCTTGTAGCTGTATTTGCGAACGATGCCCACACAATTGAGGCAATTAATGAGGCTGTTGATATGGGACTGGTAGAAGCAACGCTTGTTGGGAATAAAACCATTATTCAGGGAGTTTGTTTGAAATTGGGGATAGTACCTGAGAAATTCAGGATTATAAATGAACCGGATGAAGTAAAGGCCGGTTTTAAGTCCATGGACATGATTCACCAGGATGAAGGAGACCTGATTATGAAAGGGATGATAAGTACAGATAAATACATGAGGGCAATCCTTAATAAGGAAAACGGCTTACTATCCCCAGGAGCTATTTTAAGTCATGTTTCTGTTCTTAAACCGGTGAATTATCATAAATTACTGATTGTTGGTGATGTGGCAATTATACCAGCTCCTGAATTAAAAGAAAAAATTGCTATTGCTAATTCCCTGATTCGTATGGCAAAAGCTCTGGGTATAGAGGAACCTAAACTGGCAATTCTTGCAGCTACCGAACTGGTTTTGCCAAAAATGCAGGCTTGTGTTGATGCAGCGATTCTTTCTAAAATGGGAGAAAGAGGTCAGATTAGTGGTGCCATTATAGATGGCCCGCTGGCGCTTGATGTAATTGTTGATAAAGAAAGTGCTGATATTAAGAAATTGGATTCACCTGTAGCCGGAGATGCAGATTGTATTCTTTTTCCAAATATTGAAGCAGGAAATGTATTTTATAAATATCATACAAAGCTGGCCGGTGGTGAACTAGGGGCCATTGTTGCAGGAGCAAAAGTACCTGCTATCCTGTCTTCAAGAGGTGATAGTCCTAAAACAAAACTATATTCCATTGCACTGGCCGCGCTTTTTGCATGAAAAAGTCAGGTGGCTGAACTATAATCTGTAGGGGACCTCTAATAATTACTTCGCCTCAAGATTGTCAGTCCCGATAATTTTCGGGATTCATAGACGATTAAGATTTTTGAAGAACTATCGGGATAATTCAATAAA
>JAOZKQ010000346.1 GCA_029935275.1 Bacteroidales bacterium
ATTTTACATGATTGCCTGGTTTTTGAAACGGAAGTTGTTGATGCGGAAGCAAAATATATGAAAAACCGGAAACAGGAAGAAGTAGAGGATGATGAAAATGTTATTTCCTCCCCAATGCCGGGTAAAGTTGTAAAAGTCCTTGTAAAAGAAGGTGGGGAAGTAAAAGCAGGACAAACACTGATTATTATATCAGCCATGAAAATGGAAAGTGAATATAAAGCACACCATGACGGTGTAGTAAGTAAAGTATTAACAGAGGAAGGGGCTACGATTGATGGTAACCAGCCCCTGATTATTATCGACTGATTTCACCCCATATAATTTCAATTAATCCAATTAGTTAAAATAAAAATATTCAAACAGAATATCTATTATGTCAAATTTAGAAGAAAAGTTTCAACTATTTGAAGAAAAAAATAAAGCTGCCGAAATTGGCGGTGGTGAGGAACGGATTAAAAAACATCATGCTGCCGGTAAAAAAACAGCAAGGGAACGAATCCATATTTTACTGGATGAAGGGACCTTTGTAGAGATTGATAGATTAGTAAAACATCATAATCACGATTTCAACATGTTTGAGAACCGTCCGGCAGGCGATGGATTCGTAACTGGCTATGGTAAAATTGACGGACGCCTGGTTTATGTTTTTGCACAGGATTTTACGGTCTTTGGAGGTAGCCTGTCCCGCAGCAATGCTGACAAGATTATTAAAATTCAGGATTTAGCCATGAAAATGGGTGCCCCGGTAATTGGGCTTAATGATTCGGGTGGTGCCCGTATTCAGGAAGGTGTTAGAAGCCTTGCCGGATATGCAGATATTTTTCATCGTAATGTAATGGCCTCAGGTGTAATTCCTCAGATATCGGCCATGATGGGGCCCAGCGCAGGTGGTGCAGTATATTCCCCTGCCCTTACTGACTTCATTTTTATGGTAAAGAATACAAGCTATATGTTTGTAACCGGACCAGAGGTAATAAAATCTGTTACCCACGAAGATGTAACTAAAGAAGAACTGGGTGGTGCAGTTACACATAATTCAAAAAGCGGTGTGGCACATTTTATGTCGGATAATGACGAGCAGGTACTGATGATGATCCGGGAGCTTTTTAGCTTTATCCCCTCGAATAATATGGAAGACCCACCGGAGATTCCAACTACTGACCCTATTGACAGGGAAGATGAAAAATTACAGGAATTGGTGCCTGTTGACCCGAATAAACCCTATGATATAAAGGAGATCATTAATTCGGTAGCAGACAATAATTATTTTTATGAGGTGATGCCCCATTATGCACAGAATATCGTTATAGGATTTATTCGTCTGGGTGGGAGATCAGTAGGTATCGTTGCAAATCAACCTGCTATGCTGGCAGGGGTGCTGGATATAAATGCCTCAGTCAAAGCAGCACGCTTTGTTCGTTTTTGCGATGCTTTTAATATCCCGATTGTTACTTTTGAAGACGTACCGGGCTTCCTTCCAGGGACAGTTCAGGAATATGGGGGAATCATTAAGCATGGCGCAAAATTACTTTATGCATTCTCCGAAGCTACTGTACCTAAAATCACACTTATCACAAGAAAAGCATATGGTGGGGCTTACTGCGTAATGTCCAGCAAGCATATTGGTGCTGATGTAAACTTTGCCTATCCAACTGCTGAAATTGCTGTTATGGGTCCTGAAGGGGCTGTAAATATTCTTTTCAAAAATAAGATTGAAAAAGAAGAAGATAAGCAGGTTTATGTAGATGATTATAAGAAAAATTTTGCAAACCCGTACCGTGCCGCTACTTTTGGCTATATTGATGAGATAATTTTACCAAAAGATACCCGCAAAAAACTTATTCAGGCATTGGAAATGACCCAAAACAAGAGTTTATCAAATCCGGCAAAGAAACACGGGAATATCCCACTGTAGGTTTTGTTGAAATAATTGCCTTCAATTCATCTTTTCTACGTGATATCCAATTTGTTTATATGTTTATGCTTAATAGGTAAAGTTACATAATATATTTTTCAAGCTTACGATATTGTATAATACCAATCGTACTTTTCTATCTTGAAAGTTTATAATCATGTATTAAAAGTCCTGCTGAAAGGTTTAATTTTGTCGTCAAATTACGAATCATTTCAACAGTCAATTTGCGTTTACGATTCAGAATTTCTGAAACCCGGCTTTTCCCACCAATCTCATTTACTAAATCAACTTGCCTTAGTTGCATTTCTTCCATTCTTATCTTTATTGCTTCAATTGGGTCGGGTGCTTCAATCGGGTAATGCTTATTTTCATAGTCATCAATTATTAATGCAAGTATATCGGCTTCGTCACTTTCTGGTGTGCCAGTCACCGAATCAAATATTACTTCAAACCTGGTTAAGGCTATTTGATAATCTGAATCTGATTTTATTGGTTTTATATCCATCATACTAAAATTTAAATTGTGTTCGCATTAATTTTATCATACTCAGCGTGAGTCCCTATGAACCTGATAAATGCCCATTGTTTCTGAAAGTTGAATTTAACTTTCAATCTATACGAATTGCCTTTAATGTTAAAAACAATCCGCCCGCCTTTTAAAATACTTGCATTTGCATAAGTTTGTTTAACGTCATTTGGGATTTCCCAGTTTGAACTCATTGCCGTATCATACCAGGTTTTGAGATATTGTTCAGCATCCGGATGTTTTTCCCAATACTTTCTTAATGTAGCCTTTGCAAATATTCTTTCCATATTCTTATCAAACCTGGCTGTAAAGATAAAAATTAATTCGCAATTTGGGAACTTTATTGCAAATTACGTGTTTTTAGCATATTTGATGACAAACAAATGTCGTAATGCAGGAAGCCTATAGTGGCACGGATTATATATTCGCAACAGCATGAAGAAGAAAGGCTTGCCCGCAAAAAGGCCAGACCACCCCGTCATGACAGAGTACGTCATGCCACCCCTCCTTAAAAAAGGAGGGGAATTTATACGTATATGACTAGGCAATTTTGTTTTTAAAGCTCTGAAGGAGCGTAATACCTTAGCCCGGGGTAAAACCCCGGGATATCAATGCATACAAAAACCCCGGCGCAATGCAATGCCATGCAGAAATATTAGAGCTATGCAGCGCCGGAATAAATAATGTTTTGGTAGCACGCGAAAGGATTCGCGTGGTAGCGGGGTCAGTATAATTATTTTGCACATTTATCGCTCGTTATCGTGCGAAGTGGGTGGTTTCTATTTCCAAACGTTCCCATGTCCGGAGACGATGGGAAGTTTTACCAATACGCTGGCGCGGATTTCCAATCCGTACCATTTATAAATATTGTTGTTATTTACTAGAACCAGCCTGCCCTCAAATTGGCCGTACCACCCCGTCATGACACCCCTCCTTAAAAAAAGGATGGGAATTTATACGTGATTTGTTTTG
>JAOZKQ010000047.1 GCA_029935275.1 Bacteroidales bacterium
CTGAAGAAGGAAAAGAACTGATTGATGCATCCGGACTAAAAGTTCATTCTGCTATTACTTTGCAGGAAGCTGCTGATCTGGTAAAGGAATTGGTATAAGTATAAGATATTTATTACAGAGGATAAAAGCAAGTTTTTTGGTATTGCTTGTAGAATAACAAAGTGTCAAGCCATAAAATATCAGGAATAACCGTCTGTTCCCGGAACATTGGGGGAATTATTGATTTTCTTGCTGATTATATAAGATTTCCCCTTGAAACTGGCATAGTCATACACCTGGCCCCTCCACCACCACGAGCCAGTTCTGAGCCTTCAAGGGCAACAACAAACTTCTTGTAATCTTCAACAGAAACTTTATTAGCTAAGATGTCTTTTGCCCTAAGGATTTCAAATCCGTGACGGTTCATTTCTTCCATGGTATGAACATTTCGACCATAACCCATTACTTTTCCTGGGGCAAGGGCAAAGAAATTGGCTCCGCTATGCCATTGTTCTCTTTCCTGTATCCATATATCTTTTGTCCCGCCACAAAATACAGGTTCCATATCCATACCCAACTTTTTAAGCCCGGCAAGAAGATCTGGTATATATTCAATTTTATTTACCTTACAGTTATCAAGAGATATTAATACAGATTGGTATTTATTACTTTTAAGAATAACCGGTTCAAAAACCATACACTGATTTTTATCAAGGAAAGTGAAAATCATATCCAGGTGAATAAATGACTCCGGTTCTAAAGGAAGCTCCTGAACCAGAATATATTTCTTTTCTCCTTGTGCTTTAACCTTATCAATAATAAAATCAATTCCCTGGGTGGAGGTGCGTGGTCCGTTTCCAACTATCAGGATATCTTCTCTGGCAATAAGAATATCTCCACCTTCATACCGGATATTTTCAAAACTTGTAGTTTCTTTTTCAGCTGTGAATGGAGCTTTTTTAAACTGGTGGTGATAATTAAAAATAACATTCATAATGGAGGCCTCCCTGGATCTGACTTTACTGGCCATTCTTGAGACTATAATATCATTTCCATAAACTACGGCAGAATCTCTTGTGAAAAAAAAGTTATGAAGTGGTTTCAGGCTATATCTTCCTTTTCGCAAAAAGTCAGTAAGCGTATCGTTACATTTATTTAAGCCTTCTATTAAGGCAATAGACAGCTCCTGGATGCTTAACTGTTCCAGACGTTTTATTAGCCTTCTGTTATAGGTTTCGCCTGCAATACTAAGAATAAGCTCTTCCCTGGCCGCAGATAACTCCAGTACGTCTTTAAGCAAATCAGAAACTTCAATAGTTTGTGCAAATTGATTGAGAACCTGCCTGAATTGCTCATATTCTTTGTGAGCTACTGATAGATTCAAAATGTCACTATAAAGTGCACGTTCGGCATTTTCAGGATTCATATTCTCAACCTCAGGACCCGGAGTGTGGAGTATCACAGCTTTTAGGGGATCAATCTCGGAGGTGATACCAATATTTATTTGTTTATTCATATAAAAAAGATTCAAAGATATAAAATTGCGTTTGCAATATAATCCCCTTTCAAATTGGAAAGAGCCTGATTTATCCTGCTATCTATCAGGATGCAAAGTCAGAAAAAAATGGAATTTTATTATTGAGACAAGATAGCAATTATTTTACTTTTTTACACCTGTACCTTTATGGGATCCATCACAAAAAGGCATATTTTGAGAAGATCCACAACAGCAGATATACACTTCATTTCCTTTTTTAATGATATCCCCTGATGCACCTTTAAGAACAAAATTGCCTGTTATCTTAAGGTAACTGTTTTCTTTTATATAAACTTCATTTATTTTTTTATCCTGATTCATTTTTGAAATTATATTTTTTAATATCAAAATCTAATGTCTAGATATTCAGTAGTATAATGAATATCATAAACCTAGCCAATGAAGCCGGTTTTTCTATGCATTCCATCACAAAAAGGCATAGAATTGGATTGTCCGCAACGACAAAAGGAAGCAAATTCTCCTGTTTTTATTTCTTTTCCTTCAGATGTTATTAGCCTGAAGTTTCCTTCAACAACAACCGGGCCATCTTTCATAATTCTGACTTCCATAACATCGGTACCTTTTCCCGGTTCATTGTCTTTTATTAGCTCATTGTATTTAGCCGGCCTTCTGATTTTTATATGATTCTTGTCCTGCTCTGTAATTAAGCTGTTCTTCCCTTCATCTAGCCATCTCCACATGAGTGCCTCAGTTGGACATTTATTAACCACTTCAATAATCTTTTCAGTTGGTGCATCCTCCATATTTACCCATGGCCTTCGTGAAGGATTAAAAACTCCAATGAGCTCTATGTAGCATGTAGAGGCATGAATGCATTTCTTTGGCTCCCAGAAAACTTCTATATCCTTATTTGAATATTTTCGATTGTTATCGCGTTCCATAGTAAGTTGGAAAAGGTCTTCAGAATGGAGCCTCTCAGGTAAAATAAAAAATGAGCCGCTTTACTTTCTAATAACCAGGCAACCGGCTATCATATCATGGAGTGCTTGCTTTTTTTCTGTAAGTCCTGCTAAAATATAACCAATCATCATAATCATGCCAGATAATATTTTACCAAAATAGCGCAAACTTGCCCTTCCAAAAGAAACCGGATTACCTTCCATATCAGTAACTTTTAGATTCAAGGCCATTTTCCCAAGTGTAGCCTGATTTTTAGAAGATTCCATTAAAGCAAAATACAGCCAGCCAACAGCAATACTGGAAAGGACCAGTCCCAGTACTGAACCCAAAATACTGGCTATTCCAATGAAAGTTCCGGCATCTGTATCACTTAAATGATCCATGCTTATGCCAGAGAATACAATACCACCAATAAATGGAAGTGCAATAAAAAACCCAACAAATCCTATAATCAGTTCATCAATAAGGTGTGCAACAAACCTTAGCCAAAATCCTGCATAAATGACAGGTGCTTTTTCATTTGAAATGGTTTCCATAATATAATTTTTTAATGATTTCTAAAATTAGAAAATAAAATAGAAAAATGGTACTAATATTTAAAATATACAAATGAAAACTGACTTCTTCTGAATCTGGAAAGTTGAAATAGCAGCTCGTATGCATGGATTGTTGATAAATGTTAATGGCCCTTTGACTAGTTTTTATTTATATTCTGCCAAAAATCAGAAATATGATGATTAGTTCCTTATCCCAAACAATGTAGAATTGGAATATTAATATTATATTTATGGCATAATCGCAACAACTTGTAATATCTTATGACAAAAAGCTCTAAATTGAAAGATGCCATTGCCGACTTCCTGCTTGGTATTGGGGATATGGGTGCTTTTATTTCAAGTATATTTAAGAGTTTCCTCAGGCATGGCGTAAATTTTCAGGAATTTTCCAGGCAGTGTTACAGAATTGGAAACCAAAGTCTCCCCCTTATTTCAATAACCGGTTTTATACTTGGTTTGGTACTTACACTGCAATCAGGGCCTACACTGGCAAAATTCGGGGCTGAATCTATGCTTCCGGGAATGGTTTCCCTTTCAATTATCAGAGAGATAGGTCCTGTAATTGTTGCATTGATAGTAGCCGGAAAAGTTGGATCAGGAATAGGCGCTGAATTGGCATCCATGCGGGTAACCGAACAACTGGATGCCATGGAAGTTTCAGGCACAAATCCGATAAGTTTTGTTGTAACTACCCGTGTATTAGCGGTTAGCTTTATGTTACCCCTGTTGGTTTTATATGCAGATGCATTTTCCCTCCTTGGCTCTTATATAAGTGCCAGTACCCAATACAATATTAGTCTTGAAACTTTTTTTCATAAGGCCTTTGATGTAATTCATTATAAAGACCTTTTTCCTACAACTATTAAAACTTTTTTCTTTGGTCTTTCCATAGGAATTATTGGAAGCTACCAGGGGTATTTTGCGAAAAGAGGCACAGAAGGTGTGGGGGAAGCGGCAAACTCAGCAGTTGTCAAGGCTTCCATCTCGATATTTATTATTGATTTAATAGTTGTAAATATTACACAATTACTTACTTAAATTAAGATGGATCAGGCTTTATCTAATAATATTGTACTAAATGTAAGCAACTTAAAGAAGTCTTTTGGGGATTTTCATATCCTGGCCGGTGCTGATCTTGATTTGAAAGAAAAACAAAATATTGTAATTCTTGGTCACTCCGGTACCGGTAAATCAGTTTTATTCAAATGTATTGTTCGCCTGATTGAGCCTGATTCTGGTGGCATTAATGTGCTTGGACAAGATATTCTTGCCCTGGAAGATGAAAAATTAACTGAATTAAGAATAAAAATAGGTTATGTATTCCAGGGTGGTGCACTCTACGACTCCATGTCCGTCAGAAGTAACCTGGAATTCCCGCTTAAATACACAAAAGGGGCAAAGCGCACACAGGCTGAGCTTAATGAATTGGTCGAAGAAGCCCTTGTTAATGTTGGTTTGATTGAATCTATTGATAAAATGCCATCTGAGCTTTCCGGTGGAATGATGAAAAGAATTGGCCTTGCCAGAACACTCATTCAAAAACCAAACATCCTTCTTTATGATGAGCCCACCACTGGGCTGGACCCTGTGACATCCGGGGAGATCAGTGAACTCATTTTGAAAATTCAGGAGGAATATAACACTTCATCATTGATAATATCTCATGACCTTAAGTGCATTGAAATTACTGCAAACCAGGTTAACGTACTTAAAGAAGGTAAATTTACTGCAAGTGGGACCCTTGATGAAATGAAACACCATGAAGATCCTTTTGTAAACTCTTTTTTCAAATAAATATAAATTTAAATAAAATGGAATACGATAGAGGCAGGAAAATCAGACTTGGTCTGTTTATTTTAATTGGCACTTTTTTATTTATAGCAGTTTTTTACATCATAGGGAGCAGCAGTAAATTGTTTTCGAAAAGCATAACTATCCATACCTACTTTAATGCTGTTCAGGGGCTCCGGTCAGGTGATCATGTTAGATTCTCAGGAATTATTATAGGAACGATAGGAGATTTGAAAATCGTTACGGATACCAGTGTGCTGGTGGACATGTCCATAGATAGGAAAATGGTTAAGTTCGTACGTAAAAACTCAAAAGCAGAAATTAAACCAGAAGCCCTGATAGGTGATAAAATGATTATTATTCATAGTGGTACTGCTGATTATGACCATGTTTCAGAAGGGGACTACCTTGAATCCAGTGAGTCTGTTAATTTTGAAGCTGTTTTTCATGAAGTTACCAAGGACCTTAAAAAAGTAATGTCAATTATTGCCAATTTAGTTGATATTACTGATAAAGTAAATGAGGGAGATGGGAATATGGGTCGTTTATTAAATGATTCAAGCATTGCTATTAAACTGGATAAATCGGCAGATAATTTTGTTGCTCTGACTGATAATCTCAAAAAATTATCAGAACAATTAAATAACCCGAATAGCGATATTGGTAAACTTGTATATCGGAATGATCTGACGACCAGGATTGATTCCATTTTAGCCAAAGTTGATAACATAGCTTTAAATACAGAAGTTGCAACTAAAGACCTGGCTAATACCACTGCTGAATTAAATCTGACTGCTAAAGCAATAAATAATGGAAATGGTGCAATTGCAAAATTACTATATGACAGTGCTTTTGCTGATACTATTGGTTATACAATTGATAATCTTAACCAAACATTAATTGAATTTGACAAGGTTGCCAAGAATCTCCAGCATAAAAAATTATTTGGCGGAACTAAAGAAAAGAAAAAAAAGAAGTGAGCTGATTAGTGCCTGTCCAACAACGCAGAAGTTGGACTTTATAGACAAACCCAGAAGCCTGATTCGCTTTGCTCATCTTTGGCTAATTTTAAATCCTTAATACAGTTATTGCACCTGATTATAGACTGACCTCTCCTTGATATTAAGTACTTTTGGTAAAACAATTCATAAATACCCTTCAAACTTTATTTTGAAATAAAAAGATACTCTCTATTTTATATACAAATATCCTTTTAAAAACCAGACGGATGAGGGTTTTTTATTATTTTAACTTTTGCTTTATTTCCTCTAAAAACATAAGCAAGTCCGAGGGAAACGTTATAGGCTACATCAATGCTTTTATTTTCTGAAAAGGGATCATCAAGATCTATATTCAAATATTTTGAATTTGTAATTCGGAATAAAAAATCAAAGGACAGTATTAAACGATCATTTAACATTGTAAATCCATAACCCATACCTAGGTTAAGTGCGAAAGCTAATGTTGAGTAATCATAGACAAACTCTTCATAATCAACTAATTTTATCCATTCATTGCCATTTACCGATATCTGAGGGTTATGATCAATTAACGCAATACCCATAGTTAGATATGAATTCCCTCCACCATATGCTGTGGAATTTAAAAACCAATGGAAATCAGTAGAAAAAGTGTTGATATCGTTTTTAAATAAATACATATTATCTTCAAATTCATTTTCTTGTGTTTTAAATAATAAACGACTTCCATTTAAAGATATAGACCAGAATGGATTAAAAAGAACTTCAAATTCTAATCCATATTCAAAATCATCCCAAACACTATTTGTAGTTTTATTTTTAGATGATACGAATCCGCCCCAGCCTAAATTAATTCCAAATGAAAAGAAAGGGAATTTTGATATATCAGAATCTTTTAAATTAAGATATTTGTAGGTGTTCTCAAATATAGTATTAATATTAGTAGCTGTATAAATGGTACCATCCGGATTATCATCAATTACCATACCTAATATCCCATCATATCCAAATATAGGACTTCCAGAGGAACCCCTTTCTACTGCCTTTGACTCAACTAATACTTTGTCCAAATCATGTTGGATTGTCACCCCATAAAAATCCTTATCAACTGCAGTCCATTCTCCATGCTTAACAACATTCCAGACTTTTTGGCGATTAAATATTTCCCCAATCCTATAATTATAAGACCAATAATAACTTATGGGTTTTGTAATTTTCAGCAAAGCAAAGTCTATACTTGGTGAGGTATAGCAAATAATTGCATCTTGAGATTGGAACTTGTTTGATTCAAAAAATATTTCAATTTTCTCAGTTTCACCATACCTGCTTGATTTTACTACATGTAGAGCCGTCGAAATATATAGCAAATTATCATTCTCAGCAATGATGAATCCGAAACCAGTTTCTGGTGGTACACCTGATTTGAAAGATGTAATAACTCTAACAACATTTTTTTTTGATAAGTTTTCAATATCACTAAAACCCTGGCCATTTAATGTTTTATTCAATGCAGTTAAGATAAGAAGAATTGAAAGGATATATAGAATTTGTTTCATTAGATCAATTTTAATATTTGCCGGAGTTCTCTGTTGCTTTAAAGCCTATGATAACTTAATTAAAAATTGTTTTTTTTATACTCCAAATGACTCCCCAAATAAAAATTAGGCTACCCCAAATAAAAGCTACCCTTTCATTCTTAATCAAGTACTCAAGAAGTGAAGGTTTAAGATCATATAATCTGTTCTGTCTTTTTATTCCTATTTTTTTAACCGTACCCTTAAAGTGCACTTTCAGGCAATTTTCAATCTCTTTTACAACAATATTCTCACCATTTTTTATTTTTATTATCAATGAATCACCATTTACTAAATGAAATTTTTTGTCCAATTCATTAATAAAAATTGAACCATTCAGAATTACACTTTTTTTCTCGCCTTTATTTGATTCTATTTCATCAATAAATTCGATATTCTTTATATCGGATATTTTAAAATTGAAATCATTGGAAACCATATTGATCATAGCAACTTCGTTCGTATCCATATTTTTAGATATAAATTCAATTCTTGTATTTGGTAGAAAGTCAGGGTTGTTTTTATCAATAATATGACTATTGTATTCTATTTTCCCATTTCTCATTTCCAATATTCCTGTTATAGGATTACCATTTATAAATATTACAAGTTGATTTATATACTTTTCAAAATGAAGCGTTGATTCTTTTGGGAAATTGAGTTCTGATAAATGGAACTTTTCACCACTAACATTTACTGCGAAAGATGTTTCGCTTTTGTACTTTGTCAGATCAATATTCAAATAATCAACTTTATCTATTTTGAAGTATTGGATATTATTTGGTTCTTGATATTTGAAATTATAACTATTTATGAATGATACTACATTGGTTTCAACATCAAAAGATATCGAAGTTTCTGGAATTTTAATGAGCAGAGATAATCCAATTAAAACTGCACAAGATATTCCTACTACAATACCTGAAATTAAATTGGATTTTCTTTTCTTCAATAAAAAAATGTTTTCCGCTAGATCAATCCATTGCAGATTCTTTTTTGCTTCCTCCAAGTTTTCTTTTTGAAGAAAGTCCTCAGCCTCTTTTAGCTTTCTTGAGATTTTAGATTTCAGTGTATCCTTTTTTTTCAAACCAAATTAGTTTATGGAATGTACATTGAAACTTTTGATGTAACCCACTTATCTTTAATTCCCTTTATTTTGCCACTAATTATTAGACTAACCCAACCTTTAATATCTGCTTCTAATTCTATAATAATTGGATCCCCTGCCAAACCAGTAGTATTGATTTTAATCCATTGACTTTCAGTATTATTTTGCATATATTTATAGTAGATATAACTAAGGTCAATGCTTGAGCGAGCAAAAACTCTTACAACAGTATCATGAATTATATTTGTTCTTTCAGGATTAGCTTGAAGTGGAGTCAGAATTGTATCATTTTTGTTCACCAAACGTCCAATTATTATTAAATCTTTATCATCAATTTGTTTTGGATATATTACATCATTTAAAGGCCAATATAAAGTGTCAGTTGTTTCAATAATACAATCCATTTGATAGTATTTTTTCAAAGGAATTGAATTTGCTTGAATATGTAGTTTGTACCCAGAGTCATTCACTTTAGAACTTACTTTAATTACCTCATTTTCATCCATTCTGTAACTAAAGAACCCCTGAATTAAACCAATAATATCCAAACTTGGAATTGAGACTTTAGTTTTATAAAAACCCTCACACCTATTTCCTCTTTTTTTATATGTAAATCTATCACTTGTTTCAATTTTTAAATTTTTATCACAATTGTAATTTAATTCGTCTGATTTTTCCTGAGTTTGTGAATAACCAACTATACAATTGAACATTAATGTAATAGACAAAATGGATATTTGCTTTTTGAATAAATAGATATTACAGTTCATTATTAAAAATATGTTACTATTGTTTAATAGATATTTAAGCTTAATAGTGGTATTTGATAACAGATTACATGCTGTATATGTGGTTAATACTGTTCACAGTATTATTAAACAAGTTACACAATAATTGTTAGAATGCCAAATTTATTTCTACCTGCTGCATCTCCAGTAGGATCACCTTACTCATAATCTTCACAGGGGCTAGGTGGAGGTAGAAAACATACCTTAAGCCCATGGACCTTTAGCCAAATTATAGACGATATATATTTAGTTGAGAAATTCACCTCTTTAGAGAGATCGTGGTTCTGAGGTGGAGAGGGTTTGGTATATAAGAATAAAAAAAAGTCATCCATTCATATTCCCATTTTTTAATACATTTGTAAATACTTTTTACCTAATTCAATTAAGTATGAAAGACCTCTCTGAAAGGGATATTTGTACAAAATTCATTACACCAGCTTTGGAAAAAGCAGGTTGGAATATCAAAACCCAAATCAGGGAAGAGGTTTCATTTACCGATGGACGTATTATCGTTCAGGGGAAAGTACATACACGGGGTAAGCGCAAGCGTGCGGATTACATTCTCTATTATAAGCCAAATCAGGCTATTGCAATTATTGAGGCAAAAGATAACAAACATGCTGTTGGTGTCGGTATGCAACAAGCATTGGAGTATGCTGATATTCTGCAAATACCCTTCGTGTTTTCATCAAATGGTGACGCATTTATTTTTCATGACAAAACAGTAAAATCAGGTAAGATTGAAAAGGAACTTTCCCTCGATGAATTTCCTTCACCTGAAACACTTTGGAAGTCGTTTCTGGAGGAAAAGGAAATTGTAACCGAGGATGAGATTTCCATTGTTGAACAGGAGTATCCGTATGACCCGGAGGGTAAAACGCCACGTTATTATCAGCAAATTGCTATTAACAGAACTGTTGAAGCAATAGCAAGAGGGCAAAACAGGATATTATTGGTTATGGCTACAGGTTCTGGTAAAACCTATGTGGCCGCAAACATTATCTGGCGCTTATGGAAAAAAGGGGTGAAAAAGAGGATCCTTTTTTTAGCAGACAGAAATGCCCTGCTCACTCAACCCAAGAATGATGACTTTACCATATTTGGTAACGATATCATGAACATCATTAAGCACCGTAAAATTGACAAATCATATCAGATTTATTTTGCCTTATACCAGGGATTAACCGGTGAAGAAGAATGGAAGAATGCTTACAAAGAGTTTTCCAGGGAGTTTTTTGATCTGGTAGTAATTGATGAGTGTCATCGGGGAAGTGCTTCCGAAGCCTCAGCTTGGAGAGAAATACTTGATTATTTTGAATCAGCTACTCAAATTGGTTTAACGGCCACCCCGAAAGAAACAAAGGACGTTTCAAACATTGCCTATTTTGGCGAAGCGGTTTATACCTATTCATTGAAGCAGGGAATACAGGATGGCTTTTTGGCTCCTTATAAAGTTGTTAGAATAACAACGAGTATAGATGAAGGTTGGCGGCCAACTGCCGGACTCAGGGATAAATATGGCTATGTGATAGAAGATAGAATATACAACCTGAAGGATTACGATAGAAAGCTGGCCATTGATGAACGCACTCAGATTATTGCACAGAAAATCACCGAATACCTGAAGGCTACTGATCGTTATGCAAAAACTATTGTGTTTTGTGTTGATATTGATCATGCCAACCGGATGCGACAAGCCCTGATCA
>JAOZKQ010000347.1 GCA_029935275.1 Bacteroidales bacterium
AGAATTCGACTTTAGTTCTTTTAAACTCATTCATTACCTTTTATCCAGGTGGAAACCATTAATTATTGTTTCGTCTTTTGCGTTTGTGATCTCGATTATTGTTTCGCTTATGATCACACCAAAATTCCGGTCCACAGTAATTCTTTACCCGGCTTCTTCAGCCTCTGTGTCTCAGGCCCTGGTAAGCACCTCGGGAGGGATAACAAAAAACAATATTCTAAATTTTGGTGAAGAAGAAGAAACTGAGCAGTTACTTCAAATTCTAAATTCAGATGAGATTAAAGAAAAGCTCATCCAAAAGTATCAACTATTTGATCATTATGAGATTAAACCAGATGATAAATTCAAATACACTCTCATCTACGGTAAATTGAAGAAGAACATCACCTTCAAAAAAACCGAATTTATGTCAGTTAAGATATCGGTATTGGATGAAGATCCTGAAATCGCAGCAAATATGGCTAATGATATTTCGGCTTTGCTGGATTCAACGATTAACAGGATGAAAAGTAAAAGGACAAAGGATGCTTTTGATATTGTTTCTTCTGAATACCTGAAGCTCGAAGATGACATTATGGTACTTAAAGACTCGCTTAAGATAATTGGTGAGAAAGGGGTTTATAATGTCTCAGCACAGTCCCAGGGCTTAAATGAAGCCTGGCTGGAAGCTTTGTCGAAAGGGCAAAAATCACTGGCAAATGACCTAAAAGAACAAATCACTGTATTAGGTGAATATGGAAGCGATTATATTTACCTGACAACCTTTCTTGAATATGAAAGTGCACGCCTGAGTATCCTTAAGGATAAATACACCCAGGCTAAAGTAAATCTTGAAGAAAGGCTACCTAATACATTCATTGTCAGCAAAGCAAGGGTAGCAGAAAAAAAAGCATATCCAAAAAGGTCATATATAGTAATCATGGCTACTTTTTCGGCATTTTTATTTGCTTTGTTCTTCATGATTCTTTTAGATACGTTTAGAAAAGATGCCTGAAAATGCTTCATTAAACCCGGATATTCAAAAACGAAATCAATTCTTACTTTTTGGTTTATCCTCTGTTTTTATCATTTCTAACAGCATTTTTCTTTTCTTTGGCTATTATATTTACAGCTTGCTGCCAATAGCCCTGTTTCTGGTATTTCTTGCCTTTGTATCACTAGAGAAAATTCTGTTTGTCACTGTATTTTTTGTTCCCTTATCCGTACAATTGAAAGAGTTTTTTCCCGACCTGGGATTGAATTTATATTTACCCAGTGAACCATTACTGGTACTGATAATGGTTTTGTTCCTTGCCAGGTTATTATTGGAAAAAAACTTTCCGGTAAATATATTTCTGCATCCGGTTTCCCTGGCCATTTTTTTTTATTTAATATGGCTGATAATTACTGCTTTAACCAGTTCAATGCCTATTGTTTCATTTAAATTTGTTTTAACCAGAATCTGGTTTATTGTTGGATTCTATTTTCTGCCACTTATTATTTTCCGTAAGCAGAAGAATTTTACCCGATACATGGGCCTGTATGGTATTGCCATGGTAATTGTTGTTTCTTATACGCTTATTAACCATGCACAGGATGGCCTGATAAATCAAAAAGCTTCCCATGGCGCCCCCGATCCCTTTTTCAATGACCACACATCCTATGGAGCAATACTTGCTATGTTAATCCCTGTATTCATAGGACTGGCCAGCCGTTTAAAAACAAAAACCACCATCCGCATTTTACTCTGGCTGGTCGTCATTTTATTCCTTGTAGCACTAACCTTTTCCTATTCCAGGGCAGCCTGGATAAGTGTTATCGCAGCTTTGGGTATTTTTCTGCTTATTAAATTCCGCGTCAAATTCAGTCTGGTTGCAATGCTTGGGCTGCTAACTGTTCTTTCTGTTTCTTTTTACTGGGGTGATATCATGATGAAGCTGGAACGAAACCGGCAGGACTCAGCCAATAACTTTTCAAAACATATTGAATCCATGTCCAATATCTCCTCTGACGCATCAAACCTGGAGCGAATTAACCGCTGGGCATCTGCTATTCGTATGTTTAAAGAAAGACCATTTCTTGGGTGGGGACCTGGCACCTATATGTTTCAGTATGCCGGATTTCAGTCTTCCCGGGAAAAAACCATTATCAGTACAAACTTTGGAGATCGCGGGAACAGTCACAGTGAATACATCGGACCTTTGTCAGAATCGGGTATTTTTGGATCATTATCCATTGTGCTTATCCTATCTCTGACATTCTATACCGGATTCAGGTATTACAACAAAAACAGAGCAGCACCAACATCCTGGATGGTACTGGCAGCCTCACTTGGACTTCTTACTTATGCCGTTCATGGTTTCCTGAATAACTTCCTGGATACAGACAAAGCTTCTGCATTATTCTGGGGGTATATGGCGCTTATTGTTTCCTTTGATCTTTTTGGGCAGAAAGTTAATCATAAAACTGTACACCAAGAATAGAAACATCATCAAAAAGCCTGGAATTATCTTCTACAATTTCCTCACTGTAAATCAAATTAGCAATATTGGTATCAACCCGGTCTGAATTTTTTATTATTTTCTCAATAGCGGCAGTTCCCGATTCAACTCCATTTTTGTCCGGCAACTCCGATAAACCATCCGTGTAGCATATAAGCTTTGACTTCCCCTTAAGTTTCACAGAGCACACTTTTACAGAAGGCATTTCATCCAGCATACCAATACCCACATTGTCACTTTGTAGCAAGGAAATTTTATTCTCCACTGAATCAAAAATTACCGGAGGGTTATGAGCAGCATTCACATATTCCAGTACCCTGGTTTTGCTATAGTATTTAGCGATGAAAAGTGTGATAAACTTCTCACCATGAGCACTGCTTATAATACTATTATTTAACTTAACCACCAGCTCCTCAAGTGAAATATTAAAATTAAATAAGGCCCTTAAAGTTGCCTGAAAATTTGCCATTAATAAAGCCGCGGAAATACCTTTACCAGAAACATCAGCAATACAAAAGCCATAGTCATCATCATTTAGCTTCATGCAATCATAATAATCACCTCCAACTTCCAAATGGGGAAGATAAAAACCTGTAACAAATATCTTGTGGTTTTGTGGAAGCGTATCATTATCCGGGATAAGCATTGATTGCATTTTAGAAGCCAGCTCCAGCTCCTTCTTCAGGGCCTCCTGCCTCAGGCTTTTTGCAAAAAGGCGAATATTATCAATAGCAACAACCACAATATTCAGAAGAGTTTGGATAAAATGGATGTGCTTTATGACAGGGCTCACAAGATCCCCTTCCTCATCAATATCTCCAATTAGTGCAAAAGCAAGGGGGGCATTGTTATTATAAATGGGAATAATGGTATCAAAATCTTTTAGATTTTTATCTTCAGAGGAAG
>JAOZKQ010000348.1 GCA_029935275.1 Bacteroidales bacterium
AAATAGTTGTTAATTCCATTGATGATCTTAATGCAATATTAGATCAACCGGATGGTGAAGTTATAAAAACAGCTATACTGGATAGCCGTAAAACAAGCTTTCCTAAAGCAGTTAAAAAATTGAGCAAATAAAAGCCGGAATTATTTTGACTTATAATTGAAAATTTGCAATTTTTCGGAACTGATCCATGAGCCTTGATCCCTGTTAACTGATCCCTGATCCCTGTTTCAGACTCTTTCCAGCCTGGAAAAGAAGAAATCACTTTCAATTACCGCATTTTCATCACTGTCAGAACCATGCACAGCATTATTCTGAATAGACTCAGCATACTTTTCGCGTATAGTGCCTTTATCTGCTTTTGATGGATCAGTGCTACCTATCAGGGTCCTGAAATCTTCTATGGCATTGTCTTTTTCCAGAAGCAGGGCAACAACGGGGCCACTGGTCATAAACTCAACCAGGTCATTATAAAAAGGCCTTTCCTTATGTACTTCATAAAATGCCCGGGCCTGGCTCACTGTAAGCTCTGTTAATTTCATAGCTTTAATCATGAAGCCTGCTTCCGTCATTTGTGTTAGAATTTTTCCGATATAATTATTCCTGACTGCATCAGGTTTGATCATTGAAAATGTAATGTTAGTGTTCATTTAATCTATATTTTGAATTTTTCCAAAGATAGATAATTTGAGTGAAAATCAGAACTTATTAATACTTCTATCGTATAAGAGACTTAATGTCACCTATAGAGATCTGTTGCTAAATGAAGCCTGGGTATATCTATTGGAAGTGCTTTTTAGAAATAGTTTATAACTGATTAGCTATATAAAACATTACCAGTACTTTATGCGCTTGTTGATTTGCAATATGACAAGATATTCATTGTTTGATTTTGTTAGTATCTGAAAATTCCGTATATTTATATTCATATAAAAACAGAAAGGGAATTAACACATTATTGAAAACAACTAAAATCTAAATATTTTATTATTTATTAACTAAATTATCGTATTAATATGAAAACATTTGTAAAAACATTTATTCTTTTATTTTTAATTGGAGTAACTTTCTCAGGATGTGAGGATATTAAATCTTTAGCTGATGTTAAATTTGACACTGAGCTGAGTGCTGATTTGAATGTGACTGTGCCGGCTGAAGGATTGAAATCTGCCGCCCTTGTAGCAGGCTTCCCTTTTGATGAATCAGCGGCAATAGATCCTCGTTCTGATGAAGATATTGATGAGTATTTTGATAATCTTAAGTCATTTGATGTTACGGCGATGACAGGGACATTTAGGAATGTCTCAAAACCTGTAAAAATTATGTCAGGAACTATTTCTGTTAGTTCAGGCTCAACAGTTGCATCATGGCCTATTGCTGACTATGAGGTGGCAAACTCTAAAAGTATTACTTTGGATAATTCTGATGGACAATGGGATAAGGTGAATCAAATTTTAGACGATAAAACGGCCTTTAAAGCAAGAATCGTGGGGGAGACCAGCGAAGGAGGTGTAAGTTTTACTCTTCATATTGTGATTTTTGTAAAGGTTACAGCAAATCCTTTATAAGAGATTTTAATAAATAGTTTAAGCTATAAAAGTTGTAAAAGCAATCATCATTTATTGATGGTTGCTTTTTGTTTGGCATAAGTCATCATTCATTTTCCTATCTTTGCATATTGTTCATTTAAACTGTCATCTCTTGGAAATAATTACAAATAAAATTGCCGGTAAAATTAAAACTGAGCTAAAGAATAAAGATAACATTGTTATTTTTACACATAGGAATCCGGACGGTGATGCGCTGGGTGCTGCCTTGGGCCTTTTTCATTTTCTAAAGTCTATGAATAAAAATGTTAAGGTGATCAGCCCAAATGCTTATCCCGAATTTTTACACTGGCTACCAGGTGATTCAGAAGTTATTGAATATAATAAACAAAAGCCATTGGCAAAAAGTTTAATAGCCGGTGCCGAAATTCTTTTTCATCTTGATTTTAACTCACTTAGCAGGATCAGGGAAATGGAAAAAGCAGTCATTGGTAATCTGAAAGCTGTTAAGATTATGATTGATCATCATCCGGATCCGGAGCCTTTTGCTGATATTCAAATATCTGAAACCCGGGTGAGCTCAACTGCCGAGCTGGTGTATTATCTTATCAGATCCCTGGATAAGAGTAGCTTAAGGAGTAAAGATATATGTGAATGCTTATTTACCGGTATTATGACCGATACAGGCTGTTTTAGTTTTAATTCATCCTTGCCTTCCACCTATGAGGTGGTTGCACATCTTCTGCGTTCTGGTATGAATAAGGACCGGATATTTGATATGGTTTATAATAATTTTACGGCCGCCAGAATGAAATTACTGGGTTTTAGCCTTGATCAGAAAATGAAGGTTTTGCCTGAATATCATACTGCCTATATTAGCCTCACCAGGGAGGAAATGAAAAGATATGAATTCCAGTCAGGTGATACAGAGGGTTTTGTGAATTTTCCATTAAGTATAAAAGGTATCAAATTTTCCGTATTGTTTTTAGAAAAAGATAAGTTTGTTAAAATATCATTTCGTTCCCGTGGTGAGTTTCCGGTTAATCAACTTGCTAATAAATATTTTAATGGGGGAGGGCATAAAAATGCTTCCGGTGGTGAGTGTGAATTAAATATGGAGGAAACCCTTAAGAAATTTGAAGGTTTATTGCCTGAATATGAATCCATGCTTAAATAAAATGAACTTAAGTTATTATTTTTTTATTATCCTTGTCGTTTTGGGTTCATCCTGCAATCAAAAAAAAGGAAGCCCTAAAACTACACCAATTGATAAGAATACTTTAATTGAAGTTAATAAGCTACTTGTTGAAAAAGATAAGGATCAAATTAAATCATATATAGGGTTTAAGAACTGGGAGATGAATGAAGCTCCCCTGGGATTTTGGTATTTTATATTAAAAGATGAAACTGGTACTAAAATAAAAAATGGAGATCATGTTACACTCCAATATACTGAAAGCCTGACAGACGGAACAATTTGCAAATCATCTATTGGAATAAACCCTATTACAATCAGAGTTGGATATAGTGAGATTACCCGTGGCCTTGATGAAGGTTTGTATTTTTTGAGTGAAGGAGATTCTGCCCGTATTATTTTACCACCATTTTTTGCCTATGGCTTACCCGGTGATGGTTCATATATTCCACCCCGTTCGGTAATTATATATCAGGTAAAAGTGCTGGATGTCAAACATCCTTAATATACTGTCTGTTTTTAAGGAGACTTCTAATTATTTAAATTTTGGTTCTTGTTTCCTCGTTCCTTCAACCTTCAACCTTCAACCTTCAACCTTCTGCCTTCTGCCTTCAACCTTCAACCTTCATCCTGCAACCTT
>JAOZKQ010000001.1 GCA_029935275.1 Bacteroidales bacterium
TATTATCATAGCCAGCACCTGCACGAACCACAATTTTCAAATTATTTGCAGCGGCTAAAACTTCGGCAGTAACTTTATCACTCCTTATAATCAATGCATCTACCTCCGCAACTGCCTCAAGCAATTGATTATTATCTTCATATTTCTCAAGTAAACCCATTTCATACCCGGCCTTATTAAAAACCTTCTCAATCTCCGCAACGGCCTCAGGAGCAAAAGGTTTAACTGTAGCAACCAATACTTTTTTCATTATATTTATTTTTAATAATTTACTAAACAAATTTACATTAGGCTTTTGCAGCTTCAAATTCCTGCATTGTAGCAATCAGGGCTTCCACACTTTCTCTTGGAAGCGCATTATAAGTAGATGCACGGAAGCCTCCTACAGATCGGTGGCCTTTGATGCCAACCATTCCTTTGCTGATAGCAAAATCAAGAAATTCCTTTTCATATTCGGCATATTCATCTTCCATAACCCAGCAGACATTCATTATTGACCTGTCTTCTTTATTAATGACAGTTCCTTTAAAAAGCTTGTTTCTTTCAATTTCGTAATAAAGTAATGCTGCTTTTTCCTTATTGTATTTATTCATTGCAACAACCCCACCCCGGTCTTTCAGCCAACGCAAAGTCTGTAAAGCAGCAAAAATAGGCAGTACTGGAGGTGTATTGAACATAGATTCTTTATCAATCTGGGTACGATAATCAAGAATAGTTGGGATTGGTCTGTCCACCTTTCCAAGAATATCCTCCCTTATGATTATAAAAGTAACCCCGGCAGGTGCCAGATTCTTTTGTGCACCGCCATAAATTAGTGCATACTTTGAAACATCTACCGGACGACTAAAGATATCAGATGACATGTCAGCTATAAGCGGAATATCGCAATCCATATCTTCAGTTATTTCTGTTCCGTAAATTGTATTATTAGTGGTAATATGAAAATAATCGGCATCATCCGGGACTGAATAATTCTTTGGAATATAGTTATAAATAGTATCCTTAGATGAAGCAACTTCTACTACCTCACCATATATCTTAGCTTCTTTAATGGCTTTGGCTGCCCAGGCACCTGTATTTAAATACGCCGATTTACTTTTCATCAGGTTCATAGGAATCATAGCAAATTGTGTACTGGCCCCTCCCCCAAGGAAAAGTACACGATACCCTTCAGGGATATTTAAAAGTTCCTTAAACAATTCTTGTGCTTCTTCAATTACAGCAACAAATTCTTTGCTACGATGTGAAACTTCCATAACTGAAAGACCCGTTCCGGCAAAATCCCTAACCCCCTCAATAACTTTATCAATCGTATATTGAGAAAGAATAGATGGACCTGCGGAGAAGTTGTGTTTTTTCATATTCGAATAAATTTATAAACTATTAATAATAATATCGACAAATGTTCTAAAAAAATATCTAACTTAAGCTGTAAGAAAAACATGACACGAAAAGATACCCGTTATTTTCTTAACAGGTGACAAATTTAAGTTTTTATTGTGTACTTTTTAAGGATTTAAGAACTCTTTATTCGATTTTTTCTAACAATCTTATAAACAATATTCTTTAAAAGAGAAAGGTGGAATCCTCCTTCTAAGTTTATTTTGATGAAAAGGCATGATTAGATGCTAATTCTCATGAGTATTTTGGATAGAAAGAATCAATATTGAAACTGATAAGTCCATTCATTAGCATTCTACTTATCATACTGGTATATCCCTATGTGAGAGTTAATCTAAGGTCAATCTTCAACTCATTGATGAATTGCTTTGGCTCATTTGAAAATAAATTCAGGTAGAATCCAAACAGTATTAAGCTTTGTATATTGGCAACTTAACAAGCTCTGCCTTTAGAGTTTTATTTCTAATCTTTAAAAAGATAGTGGTTCCTGGTTTCCAGTAAGGTTTAATAAGATAAGCCATTCCAATACCCTTTTTCATCATTGGAGACATTGTACCTGAAGTAACTTCACCAATCTTTTCGTCATTTTCATTAACTACCTCATAATGTTGCCTTGGAATTCCACGATCAATCATTACAAAACCCTTTAATCTTTTTGAAACACCCTCTTCCTTTTGCTTTAAAAAAAGGCCCTTATCAATAAAATCCTTATCATCGGTAAATTTTGTTATCCAACCTAAACCAGCTTCAATTGGAGATGTTTCATCATTAATATCATTTCCATAGAGGCAATAGCCCATTTCAAGTCTTAATGTATCCCTTGCCCCAAGTCCGGCAGGCTTAATACCAAATTCTTTGCCTGCTTCAAAAATAGCATTCCACAGTTTTACCGCATCTTCATTTCTTACATAAACCTCACAACCACCAGCTCCCGTGTAGCCTGTAGTAGAGAATAGTACATCTTTTATCCCTGCAAAATCAATAAGTTTGTAAGTATAAAACTCCATATCACTTACATTTTCTGAAGTCAGTTTTTGCATTAGCGCTAAAGCCTTAGGCCCCTGGATAGCTAACTGAGCAATATTGTCAGAGTCATTTATCAGTTCACTACCTACTTTAAGGCCAAATGCTTCCGCTTGTTTCACGAGCCAATTCCAGTCTTTCTCAATATTGGCAGCATTTATTACCAACAGATAATCATTTTCAGCCATACGGTAAACCAACAAATCATCCACAATACCACCTTCCCCATTCGGGAAACAAGAATATTGTACTTTACCATCCGTAAGGCTTGCCACATTGTTGGTTGTTACAAATTGTAAAAAGTCAAGTGATTTAGTTCCCTTAACAAGCACTTCGCCCATATGGGAAACATCAAAAACCCCAACATTTTCTCTAACATTTACATGTTCATTGGTTATCCCGGTATATTCTACGGGCATTAAATATCCGGCAAAAGGAACCATTTTAGCTCCCAGTTGTTTATGAATTTCAGTAAATGGGGTTGTTTTCATTATTTATCTTATTATTTTTACCTTAAATTTTAAGAAAGTTTATAAAACTTCCTGCAAATGTATAACTTTTGATATTTTATTATTTAGATCTTTTGGAAAATTTTGAACCGTCAATAAATTTTTATAATCTTAATAAAATGAAACGAAAACGAAAATCTAATTAATAAACTTACACACAAGTATATGATTGAGATTTCTTAAGAGTTCCATCTGAATAATTAAAACAAATTATAAACACATGAGATACATATTTATTTTTGGCATTAGCTTATTCATACTATTTGCATCCTGTAAGAAGGATGAAACAACACCTGAGCCAATAACAAAAGCTAATATAACAGGAACTGTTAAACTTTTTGATGAAAGCACAACAGAACTAAATAGAGATGGAATGATCATCTCAATTGATGGAAGTGATCCTGTCATATCAACAATTAGCAACACAGACGGAACCTTCACTTTTGAAAATATTGAATATGGCAATTATGATCTTGGCTATAGCAAAACAGGATTCGGAACATATAAAATATTTGGTATAATACATTCAGGAGGAACATGCGGCTGCAGCACCACAATTACTGAGACACCTTCATTAGGGATGAAATCTACCACCCGTATCAACAGCATATCGACTAATACTTCCGGGCAGAATGTAAGCATCTCTTTAAGTACCACTCCTGCTTCAAGTGCTGAAATTCCCAGATATATCAGATTATTTTTAAGTACAGAATCTACAGTCAGCTATAAATATTATTCCAGCTTTACAGAAATTAATGAAATAAAATCTGAGCCTGCTGAAATAATATTAAGTATGTCAGATTTGAATAAATTTGGTTTTAATAAAGGCACTACGGTTTACCTGGTAGCTTATGGTGATTCTTTCCAGAGTAATGAATACCTGGATCCTAATCAGAATAAAACCATTTTTCCAAATATAAATACAAAATCACCCAGCCCGGTTTCATTTGTTGTTCCATAATAGTTTTTCAAGCTTTAAATTTTATGTCTGAGAAAGAACTATACAAACGCTTGCTTGAAGCCTATTCAGATAAAAACCTTAATAAGATTACGGCAAAACTAATCCACCTCTACAAATCCAGGCAGTTTGGTCTTATCAGGGAAATCTCAAATAATATTTCTGCATTTATTAGCTGTGATACAGAAAAAATAAACAAATGTTTTTCAAAGCTCGTTATGTTATATCATCCGGACAGGGGCTCTGTTTACAGAATTGAAATTGAAGATAATTTTCACTCCGGCAATCACAAAAAGCAACATCAACTATCTCATATTTTCCTCATTGAATATCTAAAAGATCTTCAGGATGAGGATATTATAATATCAGATGATATCGACTATTCACCTGAATACGGATGGGAAGAAGACCTGGATGGTTACACCTATTTCACAGATCAGGATTTGACACATATTGAAGACATTAATTTCAATGTTGAGACAAGACCTGAAAAAGTCTCATTTCTAAATGCAATCAAGAGAAAGATATTTGGAAATTCAGATATTGAAATCCCAACATTTTATCTTGAGAATTATGAAGAAATTGAAATTGCTGATTACGAAATCAGTAATCTTGAAGGAATAGAACTCTGCAGGCATGTTAAGCGCATTGACCTTAGTGGCAATAATATTATTAACCTCTCCGGACTAAGATCACTTACAAAACTGGAAGAAATATATTTAGCCGATAACAAAATCATGGATATTCTACATTTAATTAACCTTAAAAATTTAAAAATCCTGGACCTTTCCAATAATCAGATTAAGGACATTTCTTCTCTTTTAAAGCTTAATAAACTTGAGTATGTGAATCTTTCTGGTAATAATATTGCAACTGAACAACTTAAGATTCTTCAAAAATCAGGCTGCATTGTTATTTTCAATTAAGACTGAATTTTTAAAGACTTTTTTAAAATTCCTGGAAGGAATAATTCGGGGATTTTAAAACCAATCAAAAAAATTAGTTTGTTGATTTAAAAAAATATCGTATTTTTATTGATTAATTTTCTGTTTAAAACCCTATTAACAACTGCCTTGTCAAATCAAAATAAAATAACTGATCTAACATACCTGCTTGATGTAGCTGGTGATAACCCTGATATTATAAAAGAGATGATTACAATATTTACATCTCAGGTGCCCGAATTTATTGAAGAAATGAATTCTTGTTATAAAAAAGCTGATTGGTATAATCTAAGCATGATTGCCCACAAAGCAAAATCATCTGTCGCTATTATGGGGATGCACGGTCAGGCAAACGCATTAAAAGATCTTGAGCTACTCACTAAAGATCAAAAAGAGATTGATAAATATGAAGGAATAATCAGCCAATTTGCGATTGACTGTAAAATTGCTCTTACTGAACTGGAATCTTTTAAAAATAAATTATAAATAAGTTGATTATGAATATAATTCATTCGAAAAAAATCAATGATGTGACTGTTGCCTCTTTTGATGAGAGTATTACCAAGTTTAATGCAATGATCACAGAAGAAACAAAAATAGCACTTAATGATCTTTTCAAGCAAACTGGCACGCAGGTTATTATGGATCTGAAAGGGATAAAATATATTGACAGCTCAGGTTTTGGTGTATTTCTATCGGCTTTGAAAACAGCTAAAAATAGTGATGGAACCTTCAAGATTTGCCATATAAACCCAGATGTCATGGAGCTTTTCAAACTTCTTCAGCTTCATAATATTTTTGAGCTCTGTAATACCCTGGAGGAGTGCTTAAAAAGCCCCCATTAAAAAACTTTAAAGACTTAGCTAAGCCCACCCTCCATACAGGTAATTTTTAAGCATTATATCCTATATATTACAGGCCGTATTTTCCATCCGGATATCAGGTATCTGAACTAAACCTTAAGTGATCATTCTCAAGATCTACTATTATTTTCTTTGACTTTCCAATCTTTCCGGAAATTATATCCCTCGATAATTCATTTAGGAGTTTCCGTTGAATAACTCTTTTAATGGGTCGTGCTCCAAATTGCGGATCAAAACCCATTTCAGCAAGATAATCCAGTGCAGGTTTTGTAACTTCAAGACTAATCCCATTTTTCTCAAGCCTGTGCTTTATACCAGTTACCTGCATTTTTACAATCTCTTTAACATCCTCCATTGTTAGAGGCAGAAACATAATAATTTCATCAATACGATTTAAAAACTCCGGTCTGATGGTTTGTTTTAACAATAGGTCGATCTCATCTCTGGTTTGCATAATAATTTCCTCCCTGTTTTCAGGCCTTAGCTTTGCTATATTCTCCTGAATAATGTGAGAGCCAATATTTGAAGTCATTATAATAATGGAATTCTTGAAATTCACAAGCCTCCCTTTATTATCTGTCAAACGTCCATCATCCAACACCTGTAAAAGGATATTAAACACATCGGGATGAGCCTTCTCAATTTCATCAAGTAAAATAACCGAATAGGGCTTTCTCCTCACTGCTTCAGTTAACTGACCTCCTTCATCATAGCCCACATAACCGGGAGGTGCACCAACCAATCTTGAAACAGAGTGCCTTTCCTGGTACTCTGACATATCAATCCTAGTCATTAAATTCTCATCATTAAACAAAAATTCTGCTAAAGCCTTAGCAAGCTCTGTTTTACCGACACCTGTTGTTCCCATAAAAATAAAAGAGCCAATGGGCCTGTTCATATCCTGCAAGCCGGCCCTGTTACGTCTAACTGCATCTGATACAGCAGCTATTGCTTCATCCTGACCAACCACCCTCTTGTGAAGTTCCTTTTCCAGGCTTAATAACTTGTCTCTTTCACTTTTTAACATACTTTGAACCGGAATTCCTGTCCATTTGGAAACGACTTCAGCAATATCCTCATAACCAACTTCTTCGCGAATCATGGATGAACCGCCCTGCATCTTAATAAGTTCTTCCTGTAGAAGAGAATTTTCATCTTCTATCTCACCTATTTTGCCATACCTAATCTCAGCGACACGACCATAGTCACCTTCTCTTTCAGACTGTTCAGCTTCCAATTTTAAATCCTCGACAAGCTGTTTATTCTTCTGAATATTATCAATGATACCTTTTTCAGACTGCCATTTAGCCCTCAACTTGTTATTTTCCTCATTCATTTCAGCAATGGTGCGATTCAGTTTTCCCAATCTTTCAGGATCTTTTTCCCTTTTTATGGCTTCCCGTTCAATCTCCAATTGCTTGATAGCTCGCTGAATCTCATCAATCTCTAAGGGAACAGAATTCATTTCTAAACGTAAGCTGGAAGCTGCTTCATCAATAAGATCAATAGCCTTGTCAGGTAAGAAACGATCGGTAATATACCGGTCAGACAGTTCTGTTGCAGCAATAATAGCCTCATCCAGGATCCTTACTTTATGATGATTTTCATATCTTTCTTTCAAACCTCTTAAAATGGAAATTGCACTGGTAACATCCGGTTCATTGACCATTACTTTTTGGAATCTTCGCTCCAGTGCTTTATCCTTTTCGAAAAATTTTTGATATTCATCCAGGGTTGTGGCTCCAATAGCTCTCAATTCACCTCTGGCAAGGGCTGGTTTTAAAATATTGGCAGCATCCATTGCTCCTTCCCCTTTTCCAGCGCCTACTAAAGTGTGAATTTCATCAATAAAAAGAACGACCTCACCCTGTGAAGAAATCACTTCTTTAACAACGGCCTTTAGCCGCTCTTCAAACTCGCCTTTATACTTAGCTCCTGCTATCAGGGCTCCCATATCAAGTGAAAATACCTGTTTCGATTTTAAGTTCTCAGGCACATCCCCACGAATAATTCTATGAGCAAGACCCTCAGCAATAGCAGTTTTACCTACTCCAGGCTCACCTATTAAAATAGGATTGTTTTTTGTTCTTCTTGAAAGTATCTGCAATATCCTTCGTATTTCCTCATCTCGGCCAATAACAGGATCAAGTTTTCCTAAACTGGCTAATTCATTCAGATTTATCGCAAAACGATTCAGGGAATTAAAAGAATTCTCAGCTGACTGGCTATCAACTTTTGACCCCTTTCGTAATTCATTAATGGCTAATTTCAATTCCTTTTCGGTAATACCACTATCCTTCATCATTTGCGAAACCTGATCACCACTTGCTAAAACCCCAAGGTATAATAACTCAAGTGAAACATACTGATCACCAAATTCTTTTGAATAGTTCACTGCTTTTTGTAAACTTCGGTTTGCATCCCTTGATAAATATGGTTCACCACCAGAAACTTTGGGATACGATTTAATCAGCTCATTAATAGCAGCCTCAAAAACAGGAATATTTACACCTAGCTTTTTAAAAAGAAAACTACTTATATTTTCTCCCTGAATCATGGTGCCTTTTAGTATATGGCCATTCTCAATAGCCTGTTGCTTATTACCTTCAGCTATTGTAAAAGCCTGCTGAATGGCCTCCTGTGCTTTTATAGTAAAATTATTCAAATTCATATTTTTGCTGTTTCAATAAATTATTATTATTTTTATAAATATCTTTTGACAAAAAATGCACCAAAAGATACCCCAACCCCCATTTATGCCATAACGTCACCCAATTCAGCATTTTACTGACATTTTGTCACTTTTTTATTATTAACAATATATTTATAAGAGCTTTTAAAAAAATATGAAGTTAACAATTCCAGGCATATTGAAGATTTTTTTGTTGTTTTTTGCCATCGAATTCCTATCAGCCGGTCTTAAAGGAAGTCTATTGGCACAAACAGAATTTAGCTCATTGAAATTTATAGATCCTAAGCAGAAAAAAGTCTCTTTTCCTTTTAATTTTATAAATAACCTTATTATAATCCCTCTTCAGATAAATAATTCCGGTAACCTCTATTTTATACTTGACACAGGACTTAATATTTCAATTCTCACAGAACTTTCACTTGGTGACAGCCTTTCGCTAAACTACACCAAACAAGTTACAATAAAAGGACTTGGAAAAGGTAATCCTATCAATGCTTTGCATTCGTTTGGTAATGTATTCCAAATTTCAGGAGTTAAAGGAAACTATATGCATATTTACATTATTCTTCAAAATGTATTTAACCTTTCTTCCATGCTGGGAACCCGTGTACACGGACTAATTGGCTATAATCTTTTTAAAGAATTCGTGGTAGAAATAAATTATGAAAAAAGAATCATAACACTACACAGACCCGACAAATATAAAACACCGAATAAGAGACGATCAAAAACTATCCCAATTATTCTTGATAAAACAAAGCCTTATATTTACGCTTCCGTTGTGATGGATAACAATGAAGAAGTAATAGTTAAGCTTCTCATTGATACCGGAGCAAGCCATTCTCTTTGGCTTGATAAAAGCTCAAACAGCAGCATAAAAGTACCTGATAAAGTACGGGAGGCATACCTGGGGGCAGGCCTTAGCGGAGAAATACACGGGTTAATAGGCAGGGTTAATTCAATAAAAATTGCAGACTTTAAATTTGAAAAACCCATAGTAGCTTTCCCTGACTCATCATCTGCAAGTTTCTCATTTGGTTTAAACGGAAGAAACGGAAGTCTGGGCTCAGAAATTCTAAGAAGGTTTGATCTGGTTATTGACTACCCTCATAGCCAGATCACTTTAACCCCAAATAAGTACTACCGCGAGCCATTTAAAATTAACCGCTCAGGTATTGAAGTCACTGCTCCCATACCTGAATTCCCTCATTACACACTTGCTACTGTCAAAAAAGATTCTCCAGGGTACCTTGCCGGACTTAAAGCAGGTGATATTTTATATTCAATCAACCACAATCTTACTAAATCTATGTCAATTAATGATATTTATCAGTACCTGCAAGGGGAACCCGGCAAAAAAATGAGAATTATTGTGATTAGAAACGGTCTTTATTTCCTTACTTATTTCTATCTTGAAAAACTTATTGATTAATTTTTATAAAAATGGGGAAAACTCTTTGGAAACCAGGGACTATGATCTACCCACTACCAGCCGTACTGGTGAGTTGTGGTTCTAATCCTGAAGAATATAATATTATCACCATTGCATGGACAGGTACAATTTGTACGGATCCTCCCATGTGTTATATTTCTGTAAGGCCGCATCGTTATTCCTATGATATTATTAAACGAAATGGGGATTTTGTTATTAACCTTAGTACAAAAAAACTGGCTAAAGCTACTGATTGGTGCGGTGTCCGGTCAGGGAGCAAGTTTAATAAATTCAAAGAAATGGGCCTGAACCCTGAAAAAGCAAGCTACGTAAAAGCCCCACTAATTAAAGAATCTCCGATAAATATCGAATGTAAAGTTGTAGAAATTAAGGAACTGGGTGTACACCACATGTTCATAGCAGAAGTTCTTGGGGTCCATGCAGACAATAAATATATGAATGAATCAACCGGGGCTTTTCACTTGGAAGACTCATCCCCTATTTGCTACTCACATGGCAAATACTATGAATTGGGCAACTTAATAGGGAAATTTGGCTTTTCGGTTAAGAAAAAAAAGAAATTAAAAAGAAAATATTAAACACCATGTCCTTTCCAACGGCCCGACCTTAAGTACAGATACGATAAAACAGCTAATAAACCTCCATAAATATACTCTACAGTCCAGATTTGTGCAACTGTGATGTCAAAAAACTTAATAAGTGAATAACTGTATGCCAGATAAATAGAAAGTATCCCGATTTCAAGGGCCAGGGAAACATTTGTTTTTCCGGTTCCTGATACCCCGCTAAACAGTATAAAACCTACAGCAATAAACAGAGCACTTCCACTAACCACATAAAGTACAGGAAGGGCATCCCGGATTAAAAGCATATTATTAGTATAAATTGACAATACTTTTTCAGGAGCGATCAGAATTAGACCTATAAGCAGAAGAACACTGAAAAAACTTAAATTAATCACTTTCTTCAAAACCCTCATGACTTCATCCTCTCTACCTTGCCCTATTACCCAGCCAATAAGTGTATTAGTGGCAGAAGAAAAACCCCATATTGGTAACATAATCACCACATAGACACTTCTGATTATATTGGAAATGGCCAGTGCATGTTCCCCCAGGCTTTCTACCAGTACAAAAAACAAGAACCAAACACCAATTGAGAAAAAATTCTGTAACATCATAGGAGATGCAACTTTAATAATCCTGAAATATAATCGCTTACTAAAAAATTGAAATTTAAATATGCGAAAAGGTATCAGCTTTTTATCCAGGCGTATATAGATAATAAAAGTAAGCATAGCAGCAAACTCTGCCATAACAGAAGCTATAGCCGCCCCTTTTATACCAAGTTCCGGAAAACCAAATTTCCCGAAAATCAACAAATAATCAAACAGGACATTTACCACTGCCATTACAATAGTGGTCCATGAAATAACTTTCGTTCTGCCAATACCAATATAAAGTGCACGAAAAGCCATATTGAGATAAGCAAAAAGAATCCCAAATAAACGATATTGGAGATATTCATTTGAAGCACTTTGAATATCCTCTGATTTCAATACAAATCCAAGGAATTCCCCTGACACAAGAAATATCAGAATAAACATAAGAATAGCCAGAGGAATAAGAAAGTACAATGAGTGCTCAACAACCAAACCAATCTCAGACAATTTTTTCTCACCATACCTTCGTGAAATAATAATCTGGGTTCCAATACCAAAACCCCAACCCAGCATAGCTATCGCGAGATAAAATATCCCACCTATTGCGGAAGCACCTAAGGCAACCTCTCCCACTCTGCCTAAGAAAGCGGTATCGGTTACGGTAATTATGTTTTGTGCCACACTACCAAGAATAATTGGCCATGCAACTATCCATATTTTACGATATGTTACTGAAGCTTCCAGGAAAAATCAGGTTATAAATATTTTATTCTAAACAATTTAACTATAGGGGTAAAATTACATCTTTTTGCAAAAATCTAAAGATGCTTATCAAAATACAGGCTTACTTTATCCATTAAATTTATCCTGTCCCAGCCCCGTACATTATGAGGATGCGTAGGATAAACAAAATAATCAACTTGTTTATTTTGTTTCACACACTCCCGGATAAATGTAAGGCTATGCTGCCATACTACTGTTGAATCCATAGCCCCATTAATTAATAATAAATCCCCTTTCAACTTACTTACATAATTTTTCATTTCAGCATTTTTATAACCTTCCGGATTTTCTTCAGGCATATCCATGTATCTTTCTCCATACATAATCTCATAATATTTCCAGTCAGTTACAGGACCGCCTGCTACTCCCACCTTAAAGACCCCGGGATATTTCAATTTCAAATTAAGGGTCATAAAACCTCCATAACTCCAACCATGAACCCCAATACGTGATTTATCGACAAAGGGAAGACTATTCAGGTATGAAATACCAGCCATCTGATCTGCCACCTCCAAAGTACCAAGTTGACGATGGATACTATTCTCAAAATCGAAGCCCCTTCCCAAAGTTCCACGGTTATCCAGAGTAAATGCAATGTAGCCTTTCTGAGCCATATAATGCTGCCACATTCTTGCCCCACCCAGCCAGGAATTAGTAACAAGCTGAGAATGTGGCCCCCCATATACATAAACAATCACCGGGTACTTTTTGGCCGGATCAAAATCCATCGGCTTAATCAGGCGATAATAGAGCTCGGGGTGTTCACTTGTCTCCGAAATTGAAGAAACTTCAATTTCTCCAAGTGTATATGATTTATATGGATTTTCAGCATGCAAAATCTCTTTAACTTTCTTTCCATTTGTTTTGCCAATATTTATTATTCGCGGCTCAGTAATATTTGAATAAGAGTCAATAAATAATTGTCCATCCTCACTAAACATTGCAGTATGTGTACCAGAATCAGTGCTTAGCTTCACAATTTTTCCTGTCTTCATATTTAGCTTATAAATATGCCTTTCCAGGGGACTCTCTTTCGTTGAAACAAAATACAATTCTTTTTCTTTCAGATTAAAACCATTTACATTCGTAATATCATAGTCACCCTTTGTTAGTTGCCTGATCAATTCCCCTGAAATATTGTACAAATAAACATGGTTATAACCATCCCTTCGACTTTCGTATATAAACTGATCAGGCTGTGTTTTTAAGAAACTTATAGGCTTTAAGGGTTCAACATATTTTGGATGTTTTTCTTCAAAGATAGTCTGGAGAAATTCACCAGTTTTAACACTATATTTATTAAATTTCATATGATTTTGCTCCCGGTTCAATACAGCAATATATAAAAACTCATTATCAGGAGACCATGCAATATTAGTTAGATACTGATCTTTGGGTTCTCCGGTCTTTAAATAAATTGTTTTCTTTGTACTCAGATTGTAAACTCCAACAGTCACTTGCTCATTGTTCATACCTGCCATTGGGTATCTAATATTTTTTAATGTTGCTACCCGCTGGGTCACATCAACCAGAGGATAAGGTGTAACCATAGATTCATCTTTTCTGTAAAAAGCTAGCAATGCTCCGTCCTGCGACCAGAAAGTTCCTTTATTGATCCCAAACTCATTCCTGTGAACAGTTTGGCCAAAAACAATTCCTTCTTTCTTGGAACTGGTAATCTGTATCAAATCACCTTCCTGATCCTGTAAGAACAAATCTGCCCCCTGAGTAAAAGCAATGGTTTTTTGTGAAATATCTGCATTTCCGGCATGCTCAGGCAATTTCTGATACCTATGAATAATTTTCATATCTACATCAAACTCAAGAAGATTATTCCCTCTGAAAATCCTAATCATATTTTTGTTAATCCACTTAAATGCCGGAAAATTTTTATACTTAAGCCTTGTATTCTTTTCCATAACTACATTAATCTCATCCAATGATAATAAAACAGATGGCGTATCAAAAAAAGCCTCCTGCTGCATCAAAGAATCTCCTTTTACCCATACATATGAATCAGAACCAGGCCTCCATTGTAGTTGTTTCAATGATTGAATTCTAAAAGTTGTATAAGCCCCAATAATGGCATCTTCTATTGTCAAAGTTTTTTGCTGGGCACTTACACCAGAAATAAAAAAAATAAACAGAATTATCAGTCTTAATGTAAACATTCCTCTTTTAATCATTTTTTGTATTTTAAAATTATGAATAAGGAACAAAAATAGAAATTTTATACTTCAATAGGTTCATGAAATACAGCTTATGTACAATTAAGCTTAGCAGTCAAAACTCAAAGATCACTCAAGCCTTCATAATACTAATAATCATAAATTTACATGATTTAACCAAATGAATTACTGAATTTATAATATTTGAAAAAACATTAAAAGGACTCAAAATATATTTCAACAAGTTCAAACAAGGTAAATTTCACTCCTAATATCCTGATTTTATAAGGGGGAAAACCTGAAAATTCACAAACCTTTTCAGAATTCCTCCGTTTAATTGTTAGACACCAAAAAATCAGGTTATTCGTTAAAAAAATATGAGTGAGAAAATACTAAAAGCCCTAATGCAATTATTTGCACTCATTGCCCGTCCTGAGAGCAATGATGATGAACGGAGGGCCGTAGTTGAGTCTTTTCTCAGTAAACAGCTAAACAAAGAGCTGGTTATAAGCTACCTGGGTGTTTTTGATGGATATTATCACACTTATCAGGAAAAACAAAAATCAGAAAGTAAGAAAAGAAGTATAATTGCAGCCAGTTCTGTAAAAGTGTTGAAAATTGGCACGGAAATAAATGAAGAACTTGCCTTAAACCAAAAAATCACTGTTTTATATCAATTACTTGAATTTGCCAACTCTGAAGAGGGGAAAATAACTGATCAGGAGCTTGAATTCATTGAAAGTTTAAGCTCCACATTCAATATTGATAAAACGGAATTTACAGATATCAGAGATTTCATTCTTCATCCTTTTAACAAATTACCACATAGTCCTAATTTATTGGTAATTGATCATAAAAAGCAAGCTCCTTCAAAGAAGGTAAAATACTTACAAGTACCCAAACTGGAAAACCAGATATGGGTATTGCAAATTGCCTCTGCTAATGTTTATTTGCTCAGGTTTTCAGGGAAACAGGAATTATACATTAATAGCCAAATTATTCAGCCTGAAAAAGTTTATGTTTTCAATACCGGTGCATCCATTAGGGACAGGAAATCAAAAGCCATTTACTATTCTGATATAGTAGGTATGTTCAGGTCTGATGAAGCGGAAGATAAAATAACATATCAGGCACTAAACCTGGAATATAAATTCAGTGGTGGGAAAATCGGATTACGTAACATTAGCTTTGAGGAAGAATCAGGGAGATTAGTTGGAATTATGGGGGCAAGCGGATCAGGAAAATCCACCTTGCTAAATGTTTTAAATGGCTCAAGTACTCCTTCACGTGGGGAAGTTTTGATAAATGGGATAAATATCCATAAGGATAAAGAAAAGGTTGAAGGTGTTATAGGTCATGTTTCCCAGGATGATTTACTGATTGAAGAACTTACCGTTTATCAGAACCTTTATTATAATGCCAGGCTGTGTTTTGATAATTATTCAAATGAAAAAATTATTAAAACAGTAAATCAAACCCTTATCAATCTGGGTTTGCATGAAATAAAAGACATTCATGTAGGGAACCCTTTAAACAAAAAAATCAGTGGTGGCCAAAGAAAAAGACTCAATATCGCTCTGGAACTAATAAGAGAGCCATCTGTTCTATTCCTCGATGAGCCCACATCCGGACTATCTTCAAGGGACTCAGAAAATATAATGGACCTGCTCAAAGAGCTTTCTTTAAAGGGAAAGCTTGTGTTTGTTGTAATTCACCAGCCTTCATCTGATATTTTTAAAATGTTTGACAGCCTCCTTATTCTTGATACCGGAGGTTTTCCTATATACAATGGAGATCCTATTGATTCCATTATCTACTTTAAAGCAAGGATTCATCAGGCAAACTTTAATGAAAGTGAGTGCAGGACTTGTGGTAATGTAAACCCTGAACAGGTATTTAATATTGTTGAATCACAGGTATTAGACGAATATGGAAAAACTACAGGTACCAGAAAGACATCCCCTGTTGAATGGAATGCCTATTTTAATGAATACTCACCAAGCCTGATAAAGAAACTAAGAAGCGTAAAAAAGATACCTGAGGTTAGTTTTAAAATACCTAATCCAGCAAAACAATGGCTGATATTTATTAAAAGGGATATACTTTCAAAGCTTTCAAACACGCAATATTTAATAATAAATTTTCTTGAAGCCCCTTTACTAGCCTTCTTTCTTGCCACATTAATAAAATATTATAATGTAAGTGCCACAAACAAGTACGGATATACTCTTCTTGATAACGACAACCTTCCGGTTTACATATTCATGTCAGTAATTGTGGCAATATTCATAGGCTTAACTGTAAGTGCGGAAGAACTTATTAAAGATCGTAAAATACTTAAAAGGGAAGAATTCCTTAACCTTAGCTGGAACAGTTATCTATTATCAAAGGTCTCTGTTCAGTTTATGATTTCTGCCATACAGGCCATAACTTTTGTTCTAATAGGGAACAGCATCATGGAGATAAAAGGAATGTACTGGCAATACTGGCTTGTTCTTTTCAGTGCATGGACCATGTCAAACCTCATTGGCCTGGTTATTTCTGACAGCTTCAAAACAGTAGTTACCATTTATATTCTAATCCCATTTCTTGTAATTCCTCAAATCATTTTAAGTGGCATCATTGTCAAATATGAAAAGCTCAACCCTATTATATCATCACCTGAAAGTATTCCATGGTTTGGTGAAATAATTACTGCAAAATGGGCATATGAGGGTCTTATGGTATATCAGTTTAAGGAAAATGATTACGAAGCTCAATTCTACACATTCGACAAAATAAAAAGTATTTCAAACTTTAAAAAATATTATTGGTATAACAACCTTAAAAATAAAACCTTAAGCTTATCCCGTAATCTAAATACACCCGACAAGAAAGAGCAAAACGAAAATGATCTCCTGACACTCAGAAATGAAATTACACGGGAAATGAATGTACTTAAAGTTATACCTTTTGAATATCTTGACAGATTGTACCCTGATAAAGTAAACAAAGAAACCCTGGATGCAGTAAAACTTTACCTTGATCGCATAAAAGCATATCATATTCAATTATATAATAAGGCTGATGCAAAAAAAGACAAACTTATAACCAACTTACAAAAAGAAGATAAGGATGCATATTTAAAAAGCACCCGAATATATCAGAATGATCAGCTTACCGATTTTGTAAAAAATGAGAGTGAAAAAAATAAGCCAATTATTGAATACAATGGCAGGCTCATTCAGAAGCTAGATCCTATTTTCCTGGATCCTGAAGGGAAATTTATTAAAGCTCATTTTTATGCTCCCAGAAAAATGCTATTTGGTAAATTCTACCCAACCATTTGGATAAATATTATGGTTCTTTGGGCAATGACCTTCATTTTGTATTTTATTCTGTACTTCCGCCTATTTAAGAAGTTACTGGATTGGTCCGGAAGTCTGGGCGATAGATTATCTAATAATAATTCAGAGTAAATATGTTTTCAGGGATGGAATTTATTATTAAAAATAACTCTAATCTGATTACTGGTTCCACAATGTTTTAAACTGATCTGTAAAATTTCTTATACCGAATCCAGGTTATTACGGTTCACTTAGAAAAGTTGTAGATTCAAGTCTTTATATTCTTTCGTAACGGAATTGGTTATATAATTTTTATTAATGAATAGATTGATGAATGGAACTTTATTTGTTTTGATCAGTTTATCTTATCTGGCTGAAGGCCAGAGAGATCACAGCACAGGGCAGCGCCCTGTGAGGAATCATTAGAATAGTCCATTTACACCCTGTAAGGGTAGTATAATCAATTTAATATGATTTTGATATAAATTATTTTTGTATTCTATCCTTTCTTTGTCTTCGAGTAGCCGCTGCGGCGAAGCAAGGCAGAGCGACAGTTAATTAAAGTATAAGCAAAAAAAATAGGCTACCCAATATAGATAGCCTGTACTTTTATTACAAATATCAATTATTATTCAGCGACTTCAATCATCTTAAAAGGAACCCGGATAATCGATTCATAATCCTCACCAGCTTCCAGCATATCCTCATCATCCTCTTCGTAATGCCAATTAATAACTACCTCAGCATCTCCTTTATTAATGTCTTCAAGTTTTTTAAACACATCAAGAATACATTTTGAGGAACTGGTATTAAAATATTCCAGTTGAATATTAACGGTCGTTTTTTCGGCAGGTAATTTCTTATATTCTTCCAGCCAATCAACCAAAGGTTTATAAAATTCAACTGAATTTTCCGGAATAGATCTTCCATTAATTTCTATCAAACCATTTTCCGCATTAAGATTAACCGTTGGTGTTTTTGATGTTCCTTCTATATCTATAGATTGCATAAAATATAATGTTTTAACGATTTATATTGAGATCTGAAACCAGCACATTTAGAATGAAAAAGAAATATTTATTATCGAAACTCTTAAATTCATACTCGAGAATATTACCTGTTTTCCTTGCAATATCAACTAATCCAAGTCCACCGCCCCCCTTTTCAGATATTTTATTATTAACCAGAATATCCTTATACAAACCTTTAAGCTCTTCATTTGAGAGTGTGTTAATTTTTTCAATTTTTGATTTGAGGGGTTTGATCTTATCCGCTGTTACAAAATTCCCAGTGGAAATCTTATAATTATTATCATTTTTTGTAACTAACAGAATACCAAATCTTGGATCTAACTGGTCCGCAAAGTCTAAAGGAATTTCATCAATATGATGGTAAAGGTTTTGTAAACTTTCAACCAGTACATTATATACTTTTTTACGAATTTTTGAATGCTCATTGAAATCCATAAGCTTTGATTCAAGAGCATCAAGCACATCATTAATAAGCTCAGGGGTAATACTACCCTTATAGGCAAGTAAAACATCACCTTCATTTAATTCAGTATATAAATCTTGTACTGTAAAGCTCATTTCTGGCTTTAATATTTAAAATCAATAAAAAAATGAAAAATATTATCCAACAAATATAAAAATAAAATAAAACTATTCAACTGGTAATCATTGTATTTTTCCTGAAATAATTTAATAATTAGCACACTGGATTTTCTCAATAAGCCCAGGCTTCCGATTATATACGCAAAATTCAAAGTTTTGTTCCAGTTTTAGATGTTTTTTTCGAGCCCTGATAAAGTTCAAATTTCCTGAACTGACATTTAATATCTGCATTATACAAAGTGTGATTTTCAGAATGGTGTAAACCAACCCTTTTCATGGAACCCGGGTTCCCACTCAATATCCATGCTACATAACCAGAAAAGTTCCTTTTCAAAATATCTCCGGTCATTGAATATAGCTCATTAATATCCTCAGGTTTAATACGTTCACCATATGGAGGGTTCATTATCATAAGGCCCTCTGAAAAAGGTTTATTCAAATTCTCCAGACTTTTTACTTTTAATTTAATCTTATCCATAAGCCGGGCATTAAATACATTCATTCGGGCTACGCGAATCTGTTTTCCCGAGTTATCAAACCCAACTATTTCCTTTACTTCAAATGGGACTAATCTTCTTTCAGTAGAAACCTTCGTAAAAATATCCTGATCATAATCTGCCCAATTCTGGAAAGAATATTTACGGCCAAAAGATCCGGGAGGAATTGCATAAGCCATCATAGCAGCTTCAATAAGCAAGGTACCTGACCCGCACATTGGATCAATAAAAGGAGCACTCCCATTCCATCCGGTTAAGCTGATCATGCCAGCGGCCAGCACTTCATTTAGTGAAGCATCGCCATGTCCAATACGGTAACCTCTTTTATGCAATGAATCTCCAGAACTATCAAGGGAAACATTACAAGTCTTATTTAAAATATGGATATTTATTACAATATCAGGATTCTTTGTATTCACTGAAGGCCTGATACCATGATCTTTCCGGAACCGGTCAACAATTGCATCTTTTGCTTTCAGAGCAATATAATGTGAATGTTTAAAAAAATCGGAATGAACAACAGAATTTACAGAAAAGGTCTGATTTACACGAAATACTTCATCCCAGCGAAAATCCAAAATTTGTTTGTATAACTCATCCTCATTATCTGCTCTAAAATCGAATAAAGGTTTAAGCACTCTCACTGCAGTACGTGCATGGTAATTTACTCTGTACAACACATCTTTTCCTCCGGTAAACCTCACCATCCTGTTTTCCTTTGCCAGCACTTTCCCTCCAAAACCTTCAATTTCACGACTTAAAATATCTTCAAGACCAAATAAAGTTTTTGCCAGCATCACAAATGACCCACTTGTTGAATTTCTCTCTTTTTCTGTCATCATTTTATTTACTTAATGTGTGTCCATAAAGTCGGTAGTTTGAACTAGAAAGTTCAAATTTAAGGCGTGAGATAAATCTAAACCGCAGAATACTAGTGTATTTGAGGATTTAGATTTTGAGCAACAACGCAGAAGTTGGACTTTATAGACAAACTCTACTTAGCTTGTAAATCAAAATTCATCCTAATCCCTTCCATAGCACTTTCGAACCTCTCTTCCCCTGAACCTCTTACAATATAGTAAGAAAAACCATTTTTCTCCAATTCCTCTTTGTATTTCTCAAAAAGAAAGAATCTTCGCTCACCCCCATTCTCCCGAACAGGATCTTCTACCCAGGGCAAATCAGGATAACAAAGCAAATACAAATCCATGAATGGTTCTTCAACTTCATCTTCCAGCCATTTGGGACAGTTATTATACACCAAATCAAACCAAAGCTTAGTAACAATCAGATCTGTATCAAAGAAAATACATTGATCAGTTTTCAGTTTCATCTCAGCCCTTTTACTTAACTGTTTCCTGGCAATGGCTACCACATCCTCAAAAATATAGGGTCTGCCCAGGCCCTCTACGTATGTACGTGCGAACTCCTCTACATACAACCCATCAAAATAATCAGATAGCTGCATGGCAATCACAGTCTTACCTACAGACTCCGGCCCAGTAACAACCACCCTTGGCTTCCGGCCGGATGTAACTATTTCATTTCTTTCTTCCATTCGTAATATCCATAAATCGCGAGTAAAGCATATACCAAAAACAATCCGGATGTGAGATATAAACCCTTATATATATACAATCCCATAGAGACAAGGTCAACAACAATCCAGACAAGCCAATGTTCAATGATCTTTCTTGTCAGCATCCAGGTTGCCACAATACTGGCGGCCGTAGTAAATGCATCTAAATATAATAAATCAGAAGGGGGGATTTCAAGCAAACCTGGTAAAATATTCAGGACCCACACCAAAATCCAATATACAACAAATGTGATTAAAAAAAGGGTCAGTGCCAATTTACGACTTAACAATGAAATTTTTAAGTGCTTGCCATTTTGTTTTTTGCTGCCCGAAAGCCAGAAATACCAGCCATAAAAACTTATTAACAAGTAATATACCTGAAGGCCCATGTCGGCATAAAGCCGACCATTAAAAAAAACATAGATATAAAATGCAGAAGTCAGAATGCCAAAAGGCCACAACCAAATATTTTGACGAATACTAAAATAAAGGTAAATTAAAGCAGTAATTACCCCCATACCCTCCATAATTACATCAGGGTTTTTATGGAACCAATGAAACAGCTCACTGATCAAAACCAGCATAATTTAAAGAAACAATTATTTTAGTTTACTATCATAAAGGCCCTTTGTTTGCAAAACCTGCACGGCTTTTTCAAAGCCATCATCCTTTTCATTGATAATCTCATAGTACTCACTAACTCTCCAGGTATCTCTTGCAATTAAAGCTTTAACAATCATACGTAAATGATCTGATGAGTCCTCAACATCTTCAGGTTTGGACTTTACACCCTCCTCTGAAGCCATGGAATTCAAGGTATTTAACATATCGTCCTCAACATGAAAATCCTTCCTGAATTTCTCAAAAGTATCATATTCATTCTTCAGTTGGTCCCGATGTTCATCGAGATAATCAAGGACATAACTTGTTAGAACACCTGAACGAACGAGATTATTTGAATAAATGAAATTAGCCGTTGTATCAATGGGTACAAAAATATCCGGCATAATACCTCCTCCTCCATATACCGGCCGGTGCTTCTTTCTGGTATAAAATTTCAATGAATCGGGAAAATGAATGCTATCGGCAGACACAAACTCTCCATGCTTATATCGTTCAATCATATCACTCATGTAATTATCCACACCATTCTCATAAGATTTCTGGATCAAACGACCACTTGGAGTATAGTACCTGGCAATAGTAAGCCTGATCATAGAACCATCAGGAAGGAAAAATGGTTTTTGGACCAATCCTTTCCCAAAAGACCTGCGTCCTATAACCAAGCCCCTGTCCCAGTCCTGAATGGCACCGGTCACAATTTCACTGGCTGATGCAGAACCTTCGTCAATCAGTATTACCACACGTTCCTTTTTCAAACTCCCCTTCGAGGAAGAGGAATAATCCTGCCTGGGCAAATGTGTTCCCTGAATATATACAACAAGCTTTCCTTTTTCAAGAAATTCATCAGCCATATGAATAGCGGCATCCAGCATTCCACCTCCATTTCCTCTCAGATCAAGAATTAGATCTTTCATTCCCTCTTCATTCAATTCACTCAGAGCCTTATGAAACTCATCCATTGTAGTAGCTGAGAACCTGTTAAAACGAATATATCCGATTTTTTCATCAACCATATAGTTTGCATCCAGACTAAAAATGGGTATCTTATCACGTATAATGGTAAAATCCAACAAATTTTTATTCCCTTTCCTCAGTACAGAAACCTTAACCTTAGTTCCCTTCTTACCCAACAACCTGTCTCTTACACCTGTTGTACCTATTTCTATGCCTGCTACATTTTCATCATCAATTCGTACAATTCTGTCGCCCGCGCGTAAACCGACCCTTTCCGAGGGGCCTCCTGAAATGGGAGAAATAACAAGGATGGTGTCGTATAGCATATTAAACTGTATTCCAATTCCCTCAAAATTTCCAACAAGGGGTTCATTCATTTCCTTTACCTCATCTTCACTAATATAAACTGAATGTGGATCAAGATCTTTCAAAATCGTGACAATTGCATCTTCCACGAGCTTGTCCTGTTTTACTGAATCAACATAATAGGCATCAACAAGTTTAAGTACCCTGTCCAGCTTAATAGACCCTTCAGGCATATACTGAGCTTTGACAATAGGCATAAACATTGTAAAAGCAAGAATGAATACACGTAATTTAATCATAAACTTTATCTAAATTATTTTCTAAAATTCTTCAAAGATAAGAAATATCGTATTTAAATATTTTTTGATACCATAATAAAGTTACTCCCTATAACTTAACAGGAGAAAAGCAACTATTCCCATTCTATGGTAGCCGGTGGTTTGGAACTAATATCATATACCACCCGATTAATTCCTTTCACTTTATTTATAATATTATTGGAAACAGCGGCAAGAAATTCAAATGGAAGATGAGACCAGTCAGCGGTCATGCCATCAGTTGATGAAACCGCCCTGAGTACCACTGCCCTCTCATAAGTTCTTTCATCTCCCATTACACCAACAGATTGTATTGGTAACAGAATCACAGCGGCTTGCCATACTTTATCATAAAGGCCTTCATCTTTCAATGCTTGAATAAAAATCTCATCAGCTTCCTGCAAAATGGTGATTTTCTCTTGCGTAATATCACCTAAAATTCTTATTGCCAAACCAGGACCGGGAAAAGGGTGTCTGCCAATAAGATCATTACTCATATTCATGGCTTTCCCTACTCTTCTTACCTCGTCCTTAAAAAGCAAATTTAGTGGTTCCACTACCTTAAGTTTCATAAAATCAGGTAAACCTCCAACATTATGGTGAGATTTGATGGTAGCTGAAGGTCCGTTGACTGAAATTGATTCAATCACATCAGGGTAAATAGTCCCCTGAGCCAACCACTTAACTCCCTCAATCTTATGTGACTCCTCATCAAAAACTTCTATAAACACTCTTCCTATTATCTTTCTTTTTGTCTCAGGGTCAGACTCACCAACCAAAGCATCCAGGAAGCGGTCCTTTGCATCTACACCAATCACATTTATTCCCAAGCTTCTATAGGTTTCAAGTACCTGCTCAAACTCACCCTTCCTTAAAAGGCCATTATCAACAAAGATAGAGGTAAGATTATCACCAATAGCCTTTGTTAAAAGCATTGCTGCTACCGATGAATCCACTCCACCTGATAAGCCTAAAATTACTTTATCGGACCCTATTTTTTCTTTCAACTCAACAACCTTGCTCTCCACAAAGGAATCAGGGGTCCAGTTCTGGCTGCAAGCACAAATATCTTTAACAAAATTCTTTAAGATATCCTTCCCTTGTTCAGTATGATAAACCTCCGGATGAAATTGAATCCCAAAAGTATTCTCATTATCTATCTTAAATGCTCCAACTTCAACATCAGCAGTGCTAGCTATAATTTGAAAATTTTCAGGTAAACGGGCAATGGTATCCCCATGAGACATCCAAACCTGTGAATCAAGACTAATTCCTTTAAATAACGAACTTTGTTCGTTAACAAATTTCAACCTTGCCCTTCCATATTCTCTGGTTTTTGATGGCAACACTTCTCCCCCATAATGCTGAGCTAAATGCTGGGCACCGTAACAAACCCCCAATAAAGGCTGAATACCTTTTATCCCTTTCAGCTTGGGAACAGGAGCTCCTTCATCCCTGACAGAAAACGGACTACCAGACAAAATTACTCCTTTCACACTCTCGTCAAGCTCTGGAATATGATTAAAAGGATGAATTTCACAATATACATTCAACTCCCTGACACGTCTGGCAATTAACTGAGTATATTGAGAACCAAAATCAATTATTAAAATTTTTTCTTTCACAAAATTATTTATTAAGTTCCGGCAAAAATAAGGATTTTATGCTTTGTAGCAAAGAGATAAATAGCAGACATATATTAAAATACAGGAATAACAAAAGACCCGGATTAATTATTTGAATAAAGACTTTACAGCATCCTTTCGAACCGTAACTCCCATCATTTTAAGCCTGACGTAATCTTCTGAAAAGAAATAATAACCGAATTTCTTATCGCTTTTATCCATATTTCTGGAACCGGAACTGGAATCTTTTATAAGATACCAGATTTTACCATCATTCTCATAATAACCTACAAGGTGCATTCCATGATCATCGGTAGTGCTATGGTTAGAAAACCGGAACTGACGCGCGTCCTCGTCAATATATTCTGAAGGAACATCAAAGCTGGGCACAAGTGCGACATTTGTCTCCCGGCTAAACCCGGCCTCGGACACATCTCCACCTATACTAATTGTGTAACCCGCTTTAACTGCTTCTTTTAAAGCTTCCATAAAATCATCCAGTGGAACATTAAAATAGCCTTTGCTATGCCACCAGTTATCTGGAACTTTATATTCCACATTCTCCCAATAAGGCTCCTGTTTATAAGATAAAATCTCCACATAATCATCAGTATTGATTTTTAGAATATTCTTTTGAAAATCTTTGGGTGTAATCTCATTACCTTCCCATTCAAACTTTTCAGGAGGTGTACCCATGTAATAGTTCATAATTGACTTTATGGTTTCCAGGCTTTCCTTTTCATTCCATGCATTTGTATTCTTAAGGGAAAGTAGAAATGTATTCATCTCTCTATACATATCACTATGGTCATGATATTTGCGGCCACCAACCAGACCATTATAAACATCCCAGGGAACCAGGCCATGAGTGTTCATAATACGGGCAACTGCATTTCCTTCAGAACCTTCGGCAAAATTCGAATTACCTCTTTTTTGAATGAACCCTCTGGCTTTTTCAACATACTCCCAATACACGATATATATTTCAGAAAGCTTAATCTCCTGTCCGGTAAGCCGTTTAACTTCCGACTCATACATTGAAATGGTAGAAAAACACCAACAAGTGCCAGTGTTTCCCTGAGAAATGGGAGGCGTATGCCAATAAGATTTATACAGGGACGGGTCATTAGGTAGTTCCAGGTCCGATTGATCCATGAAAAACAGCTTTTCCATGTCTTTTTTGTTCATCTCAGCCTTCACATGTCGTGCATCCTTCATAATAAAATTTTGATAGAAGCCTGGTTCATACTCTTTGAAAACAGACTTATCCTTTTTTTGTGAATAGGCTGAAACAGAAAGAAGGGCCATAATCAACAAACAGTATTTTTTCATCTTGTATAAATTTAAGTTAGAGAAAAAGTCAAAATTAGTATTTAATTACAAATTAGCTATCATTAGAAAACTTTACTAAAAATAGAAGTCTTACAATAACTCCTAGATAGTGTCAGCAAGAAAACGTCAATAATTTCGTTACTCTTGTTTTGAAAACAGTCATTTACATTAGTAAACTCCTGATTTTCAAAACTACGAAAGCCTCATTCTTGACGTTCTCTTATCTGATACTTAGTTTTCTTGCAAAGACTAAATGGAAAATACTTTCCCCTCCTCTGCAAGTTCAGTGGCTGGAAAAACGCCCCTTGCTTCTTCAAGTAAGGGAGATAGATTTTTGTACCGGGCTGAAAAATGTCCTAAAATCAGCTTCTTCACATTTGCCTCTTTAGCAATATTTGCAGCCTGAATGGCAGTTGAATGAAATGTATCTTTGGCCCTATCAGCTTCGGACTCCATAAAAGTAGCTTCATGGAACAAAAGATCAACATTATTAATTTTACTTACCATAGCTCGATGATACATTGTATCAGTACAGTATGCAAATGATTTTGGCTTTAGAGGATCTTCAGTAAGTATGGAATTCGGGATAACTTTACCAGAAGGCAGGATAAAATCGGCACCTTCTTTAATAGTCATCCTGTTTTCAATAGGAATTTTATATATTTCCAACAATTCCTTTTTCAACTTCCTGAGCTTGAGTTTTTCTCTAAACAAAAAACCACAGGTTGGAATCCTGTGCTTTAAGGGAAAACCCTCAATACTAATATTTTTGTCCTCATAGATTACACTGGATTTCTTACAATTAACAGAATGGAATACCAGGAGGTAAGCAAGCTTAATTCCAAAAAGCTGTAGATGAACAGAAATAATATTTTCCAGTTCCGGTGAACCATATATATGTAAATCATGATCCCTGCCCATTAAACTAAAAGAAGAAAGAAGTCCAAATAAACCAAAAGTATGATCGCCATGAGTGTGACTAATAAAAATATGATTTAGCCTGGACATTTTAAAGTGGTATTTTCGTAGAAGAAGTTGTGTACCCTCACCACAATCCAATAAAAAAATCCGCTCATGCACATTAAGTACATAAGCGGATGGATATCGTTTTGAAGTCGGCAAAGCCGAGCTCGTACCCAGTACTGTAAAAGAAAAAGGCACTTTATTCTTTCTCTTCCTCAACAGCCTGAATCAGGTCTTCAGCCTCATCAACAGCTTCGGTAATATTTAACACAGTATCTAACTGAGAAATAGTAATTAAGCGCTCAACAGCCTCACTCAATCCAGACAATACAAATGTTCCGTTAGCATTCTTGCATAACCTGTTGGCCACTAGAATTGCACTCAGTCCACTTGAGTCACAATATTTACATTTGTCCAGATCAAGGATAATGTTTTTTTCACCATTTCCAGAAATAAGTACCAATTCTGACTTTAAGTTCGGTGCAATATGCGTATCCAGCTTCTCTTCAAGTACCTGAATCAGCGTATAATCTTCTTGTTTTAAAATATTAAATTCCATAATTATTAAAATTGACCTCTAAAGATAACTATTTTTTAGTTTTATTTTCCGTTTTCCTTTGGTTTTTTTCCATTTCAGTTTTTAAAGCTGCTAAATCACTAATATCACCTAAGGTTGTTTTCTCAAGATTAGCTTTTAATTTGCGTGTTTCCTTTTTGGTTTGATCCCGTTCTGTTTTCTTACCTTTTCTTTCCTCAGTCCTCTTTTCATCTTCAAAAACACGAGTATGTGAAAGCACTATTCTTTTTGCACTCTTATTGAATTCCAGTACTTTAAATGGAAGCTTTTCATCCACCTTAATTTTAGAACCATCTTCCTTTAGCAAATGTCTTGGACTTACAAATCCTTCAACACCATAAGGCATATTCACAATAGCTCCTTTATCAAAAACATCGGTAACTGTTCCTTCATGTATAGAATCAATAGAAAAAATCGTTTCGAACACATCCCAAGGATTCTCTTCTATTTGTTTATGACCAAGGCTTAATCTTCTATTATCCTTATCAATTTCCAGAACTACGACTTCAATTTCAGCACCAATAGAAGTAAATTCAGCAGGATGCTTCACCTTTTTAGTCCAGGAAAGATCCGATATATGGATTAATCCATCTACGCCTTCTTCAATCTCAACAAAAATTCCAAAATTAGTAAAATTCCTTACTATTGCAGTATGCTTTGTTCCAACAGGATAACGTTCATCTATTTTATCCCAAGGATCTGGCTTCAACTGCTTAATACCAAGTGACATTTTACGATCATCCCGATCCAGGGTAAGAATAACGGCCTCAACCTCATCACCTACCTTTAGAAACTCCTGAGCACTTCTAAGGTGCTGTGACCAGGACATTTCAGAAACATGGATTAAACCTTCAACGCCAGGGGCAATTTCTATAAAAGCACCATAATCAGCAATTACAACTACTTTTCCTTTTGCTTTGTCACCCACTTTCAAATCCTTATCAAGCGCATCCCAAGGGTGAGGTGTAAGTTGCTTCAGGCCAAGGGCAATCCTTTTCTTATCATCATCAAAATCAAGAATTACTACATTTAATTTCTGATCAAGTTCCACAATTTCCTCCGGGTGGTTAACACGCCCCCAGGAGAGGTCAGTAATATGAATAAGGCCATCAACACCACCAAGGTCAATAAATACACCATAAGATGTAATGTTTTTAACCGTTCCTTCAAGAACCTGGCCTTTTTCCAGCTTAGCGATAATTTCCTTTCTCTGCTGTTCAAGTTCTGCCTCAATAAGGGCTTTATGTGAAACAACCACATTTTTATATTCATTATTGATCTTAACCACTTTAAATTCCATGGTTTTACCAACAAAAATATCATAATCACGAATAGGTTTAACATCAATTTGCGATCCCGGCAAGAAAGCTTCAATACCGAATACATCGACAATCATGCCCCCTTTTGTCCTGCATTTAATGTAACCATTAATAACTTCATTTGTTTCAAGCGCTTCATTTACTCTATCCCATGATCTTAATGAACGTGCTTTTTTATGAGAAAGAATAAGTTGTCCATTTTTGTCCTCCTGGCTTTCAACATAAACCTCAACTTTATCACCAACTTTTAAATCCTCATTGTATCTAAATTCATTCAAACTTACGATACCTTCTGATTTGTAACCTATATTCACTACAACTTCACGACTGTTTAGACCAATAACAGTACCATCAATCACTTCATGAACAGTAATTTTCGAAAGAGTGCTTTCATATATATCTTCGTACTCTGCCCTTTGTTTGCTGGTATAAATATCTACATCCTTTTCAAACTCTTCCCAATCAAACTCTTCTTCAAGAGCTTTTTCATCCTCATCCTTCACCTCTTCTGGTTTTAATTCAGAGGCCGTCTCGTCAGCAACCACCTCAGAAACAGACTGTTCATCCGAGCCATCTACATCGGCTTCAGTTTTTGCTGTTTCTTCTTTATGATCTTCTTCTAATGTTTCAACTTCCGTTGCATCCTTGATTTCTTCAGCCACTGGTTCACGTGAGGTTTCTTCCTCCACTTTTGTTTCGACAGATACTGGAGCAGCTTCTTTTTTTGGCTCCTCCTCTAATGTTTCAGTTTTCTTTACTTCCTCGATTTCTTCTGCTTTTGCTTTTGGTTCTGCTACCTGATCATTCTTCCCGGCTGCTTCATCAACTGCAGTTTTTTTTGATTCTTCAGTCATGCGTAATCTTTTTTTAAATTAATAAGTTGGACAATATATTGTTTTGATTTCAGGGTGCAAAAGTAAGCTTTTTTTTTTAGATGTAATTAAATTCCTTAAAAAAGATTGTTATCCCCCTAAAAA